>JANOXT010000302.1:0-7975 GCA_031418555.1 Lysobacterales bacterium
GCAAGGGCGGGGTGTCCGAGGCCGAACTGGAGACGCAGGAAAAACGCGGCATGGCCACCGGTCTGTTCGCAGTGCATCCGGTCAGCGGCGAGCGGGTACCGATCTGGGTCGCCAACTTCGTGCTGATGGGCTACGGCACCGGCGCGGTGATGGCGGTACCGGGTCATGACCAGCGCGATTTCGAATTCGCGACGAAGTATTCGCTGCCGATCAAACAGGTGATCGGGGTGCGCTCGCCGCTGCCGCCGCATCTGCTGCCCGAAGAATTGCGGTACGACACCAACCAATGGAAGGACTGGTACGGCGACAAGACGCGCGGCGATTTCATGGTAGTTAATTCTGGCGAAATGGATGGGCTTGGATTCAGTGATGCGTTCGAGCATTCCATTGCCAAAATCGAAGCTGTGCTTGGAAAAGGCCAGCGCAAGGTCAATTTCCGCATCCGCGACTGGGGCGTCAGCCGCCAGCGCTACTGGGGCTGTCCGATCCCGGTGATCTACTGCGCGCAATGCGGCGCGGTGCCGGTGCCGGAAGACCAGCTGCCGGTGATATTGCCGGAGAACGTGGAAGACGCCTTCGCCGCGGGCGTGGTGCTGTCGCCGATCAAGGCCGATCCGGACTGGCGCAAGACCGCTTGCCCGCAGTGCGGCGGCGCAGCCGAACGCGAAACCGACACCTTCGACACCTTCATGGAATCGAGCTGGTACTACGCGCGCTACACATCGCCGGGCGCCAGCGAGATGGTCGACGAACGGGCGAAATACTGGACGCCGGTGGACCAGTACATCGGCGGCATCGAACACGCAATCCTGCATCTGCTGTATTTCCGCTTCTATCACAAGCTGCTGCGCGACGAAGGCCTGGTGAACAGCGATGAGCCGGCGATCAATCTGCTGTGTCAGGGCATGGTTATCGCGGATACGTTCTACCGGGAAACAGGAGACGGGAGACGGGAGTGGTTCAATCCCGGAGATGTTGATGTCATCCGCGATGACAAGGGTCGCATCGTCGGCGCGACACTGCGCAACGACGGTCAGCCGGTGCACATCGGCGGCGTCGAAAAAATGGCGAAGTCGAAGAACAACGGCGTCGATCCGCAGGCGATGGTCGACAAATACGGCGCAGACACCGTGCGCCTGTTTTCGATGTTCGCCGCGCCGCCCGAGCAGTCGCTGGAGTGGAACGAGGCCGGGGTCGAGGGCATGTCGCGCTTCCTGCGCCGGTTCTGGCGCGAAGTGACCACGCACGCTGCGCAGCCGGATCATCCGCAGGTCGATGCTGCCCAGCTCAACGCTGCGCAGAAAACCATGCGCCGCCATCTGCACGAGGCGATCCAGAAAGTCGGCGACGACTACGGCCGTCGCTACAGCTTCAATACTGCGATCGCTGCGTTGATGGAGCTGCTCAACCACGTCTCGAAGTTCGACGACGTGAGCGAACAGGGCAGGGCGGTGCGCCATGAAACGCTCCAGGCGATGGTGCTGCTGCTCAATCCGGTCACGCCGCATGTCAGCCACCATCTGTGGCAGGTGCTGGGCAACGCTGAAGCGCTGATCGAAGACATCCCGTTTCCGCAAGCCGATCCCGCCGCGCTGACCCGCGATGCGGTGACGCTGGCGGTGCAGGTCAACGGCAAGCTGCGCGCCACCATCGAGGTCGGCGTGCAGACGCCGCGCGAGGACATCGAAGCCGCCGCCCTGGCCGAACCCAACGTCGTCAAATTCATGGAAGGCATGACCGTGAAGAAGCTGATCGTGGTGCCGGGCAAGATCGTGAACATCGTGGCCGCCTGAGCCGTGCGGCTGCTTGCCCGTCGCCCCCGCCTCCGCCAGACTGCGCCCATGAAAAGCTTACGATCGGTTTTTGCCCTGTCGCTGCTGCTGCCGCTGGCCGGCTGCGGCTTCCAACTGCGCAATGCGCTGGTGCTGCCGCCGGATCTGGGTCCGGTCGCGGTGGTCGCGCGCGATCCCTACAGTCCGCTGGCCGATTCGCTGGCACGTTCGCTGGAACGTGCGGGCGCGACCCCGGCCGCGGCGGACGCGGCTGCCACGTCGACCAAACTCGAACTCATGTCCGAGCAATGGGTCGACCTGCCGATCGCGGTCGACACGCTCGGCCGCGCCCAGGAATACAGCCTGCGCTATGCGGTGGTGTTCCAGCTCAGCCAGCCGGGCGCCGCGATCGTCAACGGCGCTACGTCCGAAGACCGCATCATCGTGCCCCAGCAGGCGGTGGAGCTGTCGCGCGACTACATCGCGCCGCCCAGCGATTCGATCGGCCGCAACAGCGAGCGCGAACTGCTGGTCAACGAAATGCGCAAGGACATGAACGCCGCGATCCTGCGCCGGATCGACGCCGCGCTGCGCAGCCCCGGGACCGCGAAGGCGCCCTGAGCGCCAAGTCTTTCGTGCTTCGCATGGCCCCGCGATGGAACTGACTCCAGAACGCCTCGCCGCGCAGCTCGCCAGCGAGTCGCTGCGCCCGGCGTATCTGATCGCGGGTCCGGAAACGCTGCGCGTGCTGGAATCCGCCGATGCGGTACGTGCGCAGGCAAAAACCGAGGGGATCGGCGAGCGCGAGGTCTTCGATGCCGACGGCCGGGATTTCGACTGGAATCAATTGGCGCAAAGCGTGAACGCGCCGAGCCTGTTCGCATCGCGGCGGGTGCTTGAAGTGCGGCTGCCTTCGGCCAAACCCGGCAAAGACGGCGCCGCGTTCATCAGCGAATTCTGTGCGAATCCGCCCAGCGACGTGGTGCTGTTGATCACCGGCGAAGACTGGAGCCGTCAGCACGGCGGCAAATGGAGCGAGGCGATCGCCCGGGTGGGCCATCACGCCATCGCCTGGGCGCTGAAGCCGCACGAAATGTCCGAATGGGTCGAGCGGCGCCTGCGCTTGCGGGGTCTGCGCGCCGAGCGCGACGCGGTTGAGCGGCTGGTCGAACGGGTTGAAGGCAATCTGCTGGCCGCTGCGCAGGAAATCGACAAGCTGGCGCTGCTGTCCGACGGCGCATCGATCGATCTGGCGCGGATGGAGTCCTATGTCGCCGACGCCGCGCGTTTCGATGTGTTCCGGCTGCTCGACACCACACTCAACGGCCAGCCGGCGCAGGCGCTGCGGATGCTGCACGGACTGCGCGCGGAAGGCGAAGCGGTGCCGGCGCTGATGGGCATGCTGGTGATGGAGCTGCAGCGCGCCGCCTTGCTGGCGCGGGCGCAGGCCAAGGGCGCCAATATGGCCGCCGAATTCAAGGCGCAGCGGGTCTGGGACGCCAAGCAGGCGGTGTATCGCAGGGCATTGCAGCGTCACGACGCTGCGCGGTGGGAGCGTTTCGTGGTGGAGGCCGGGCGCGTCGACCGCATCGCCAAGGGCCGCCCGCGGATCGGCGAGGAGCCGGCCGATGCCTGGCTGGCGCTGGAGCGCCTGCTGCTGGCAATCGCCGATGCCCGCGGGAGTTCGCTGTTGTCCACGCGGGCGGGCGCCTGATGTCGCTGCCTCTGCGAGCGTTCTATGGCGGCACTTTCGACCCCGTGCACAACGGTCACATCGCGATCGCGCTTGCGGCCCGCGATGCGCTGGGCACCACGATCTGGATGCTGCCTGCCGCCGATCCGCCGCACCGCGCCGCCCCCGGCGCCAACGCCGAACAGCGCGCTGCGATGCTGGATCTTGCGATCCAAGGCCAGGCCGGGCTTCGCGTGGATCGCCGCGAGCTGCAGCGCGACATGCCCAGCTACACCGTCGACACCTTGCGCGAACTGCGTGAGAAACACGGCGCGGAGGCACCGTTGGCGTTTGTGATCGGTGCCGACAGCCTGCACGGCCTCACGCGTTGGAAGGAGCCTGAGGCCCTCATCGCAGGCGCGCACTGGGTTGTGGCCGAGCGCCCGGGCAGCGCACTCGACGAACACCTGCCGCCAGACGTCGCCCGGCTGGTCGGCACGCGCTGGACCCTGAACGCCGCAGCCCTGCGCGAGAGCCCCGGGGGCAAGGTGCTGCGCCTGCGCCAGCCCTTGCACGCGGAGTCGGCGACCCAGATCCGCCGCCGGATCGCCGCCGGCGAGACCTGGCACCATTTGCTGCCCTTGGCGGTGTCGCGGTACATCGTCGAACATCGGCTGTATGGCGTCTCTTCCGGGTCCGCTGCGGCGTCAAGGGTATAATTCCGACATTCCAAGCGAGGATCGCTCTTGTCCAACTCCAACAATGCGCACGTGATCAAAACCGTGCTGCCCACTCCGGCGCCGTCGGCCGAAGCGCTGTTACGCCAGGTCCATCTGGCCCTGGAAGACCTGAAGGCCAAGGACGGGATCGAAATCGATGTCCGCGGCAAGACCAGCGTCTGCGATTACATGGTGGTTGCGTCCGGCACCTCCACTCGTCATGTTAAATCGATCGCAGACGAAGTCGTCCGCAAGGTCAAGGAGCTCGGGGTGATGCCGCTCGGTGTCGAAGGCGAGCGGGAAGCCGAATGGGTGCTTGCCGATCTGGGCGATGTGATCGTCCACGTCATGCTGCCCCGGGTGCGCGAGTTCTACGCGCTGGAGCGGCTGTGGACCGTCGGCGATGAGCCGCCGGATGCCGGGATCTGAGCAGAATTCGGTTTCCGACTTTATTTCCGGAACACCCTGCCGACTTCGTGAACATGTCCGACCCCTACAACACGATCCCCGGCCAACCGCCGCCTGTGCCACGTGCCGCGTCAGACGCTGCTGCGCAGTTGACCGATGCGATGGTGACCACGGCATTCGAACTGCCCGGCTACCGGGTCGTCGAGAATCTCGGCATCGTCCGCGGCATCATCGTCCGCTCGCGGTCGGTGGTCGGCAATCTGCTCGGCGGTTTCCAGACGCTGTTCGGCGGCAACATCACCATCTACACCGATCTGTGCGAACAGGCGCGCTCGGACACTTACCGCGACATGTTCGCGCATGCGCGGCAGCGGCGCGCCAACGCCATCATCGGTATGCGCTACGACGCTACCGAGGTCATGCCGGGTCTGACCGAAGTGCTGTGCTACGGCACTGCCGTCATCGTAGAACGGGTCCAGCGCTGACTGCGGCTGCGCACCGATGAAAGCCCGACTCATCGCCGTTGGCGAGCGCGCACCCGCCTGGGTGGCGCAGGGCTTCGCCGAATACCAGAAACGCCTGTCGCACTGGCTGCCGCTCGAACTCATCGAAATCGAGCCCGGCCTGCGCGGCAAGGGTCGCGATGCGGCGCGCGCGACCGTCGATGAAGGCGCGCGGGTGCTGTCAGCACTGCCGAAATCGTCACAATCGAAACCGGTACACATCATCGCGCTCGATGGCAGCGGCAAGCCTCACAGCTCCGAGCAGCTCGCGCAGCGGATGGAGCACTGGCGTGGCGGCGGCCGCGATCTCGCCTTCCTGATCGGCGGCCCGGAAGGGCATGCGGCGGACGTGCTGGCGCGTGCCGACGAAGCGTGGTCGCTGGGGCCGCTGACCTTGCCGCACATGCTGGTGAGGCTGGTGCTGGCCGAGCAGCTGTATCGCGCGGCTGCGCTGTTGGCGAATCATCCCTACCACCGGGCCTGAGCCGGTGATGCGCAGTGACGCATCGTCATTGCCGCGCAGTTCGCGCTTCTTTTGCGCGTATCGACGCATCGTTCGGACCTGCAGTTCACCCGGGAAGTGTGAGCAAGCGCAAAAAAACCATGGATAACAAGCATTCACCGCGTAAAAACGACGACGATCACGGTTTATTTTCGATGAGCTTGCATAGTGCGCTGGCATTTCAAACGGTCCGCACCGTGTCGTGAACGCACTGCACGTCAGCCGCCCACTGCCTGCAGATCATCCCCCGTCGGCACTCTCGCCGGTTCGCGTTCCCCCGCGCAGCCGTGCAGCAGGAGATCCAATGCAAAGGCGTTATCCGTTTTTATCCGCTTCGCTGTTGTTCGCCAGAGGTGTTCCTCTGTGTGCTCTTTTGCTTGCGATCAGTGCCTGCGATAGCGGCAGTGCCCAAGGCCGTGGCGCAAGCTATGCCGTGAAACGCCCTGTCCAGAGCGAACCACGGGACGTGCGGCCCGCGCAGCTGCGCGCAACACCCCGCGTCGCCTCCATCCTGCCGCCCACTGCGGGCGCAGTGGGCGGTACGGTCAGTCCCCGCGTGTTCAAACCGCTGATGGCCGCTGCCGAAACCCTGGGCGTGGTCGATGTGCGCCTCCATCCCATCGAAGGCGTCGCCGCCGGCACTTCGCAACTGGTGACCTTCGGTATTCCGTTTCCGCGCGATTCGATCGACGTCGCCGGGTTGGCGAAGGTGCGCGTACTGACCGCGAAAGGCATCGAGATACCGGCCTACGTCGAGCAGCTCACCCCGTGGCGGCACATCAACAACGCTGCGCTGGACGGTACCTCGGTGCGCGTCGCCCGCGTGCAGATCCGCTACACCTTCACCGCGACCTATCCGAACTCCGAAACCGTTCGCGTGGATTGGGGCTACAGCAATCGCGCGCAGTCGCTGGCAACGCTTGAGAATCCACGCAACGGCTGGCAGCCGGTCACGTCCGGCAGTTTCGTCGCCGGCGATGGCGTGTCAGAGCCGAAGGTCTACGCAGTGCTGTCGCCGGGAACGCTGGCCAAGGGCATGTTGAGAATCGGCCCGATGCGTGCGTTCGCGCAGGAGATCGTCGCCACCCGCGATGATCCGAACGTGATGGACGCCACCGAGCATTACCCCGAATACAACGAACAGATGTACGGCGCCAAGAATTTCTTTTACGCGCACATCAACGAGGATGATCCGCTCGTCACCAGCCCCAACCAGATTCCTTACAAATCCGCCGATGGCGAACCGTGGCTGTACGACCGGGTATCCGCGTTCTACGGCCTGTATTTCCGCAGCGGCTTCTTCAAGGTGCTGCGCGAATCGGTGCGTGCGTCCGAATATTACCGGGTGAACCTGTATCCGCAGGGCACCACGCCCGACAGCGCGGTGGGCGCGTTCAAGCTCAAGAATCCGATCGTTTCCGCCTACATCGGCGCCAACGGAGCGATGTACAGCTATCCCGAAGGCTTGGCCTATACGCATTGGCTGACCGGCGACGACCTGTCCAAAGATGGCGCGAAGCTGGCGGCGAAAGCGCAGCAGGACGCGAACGACGAGCCGGACCGCTGGTCGACGACCAGCAGTTATACCGAGCGCCATGTCGGCATCAAACTGTCGGGGTTTGTGATCGGCTATGAACTGTTCGGCGATGTGCCCTACAAGACCGGCGCCACCCAGACCTATCGCGAACGCGTGGTCACCCTCACCAACAATCTGATCTGGCACCAGAACGGCGCCGGTGGCGCATTGCCCGCCAACCGTGTCGACGGCGGCCTGTGGAAATACGGCGGTCAGGAAGGCAACGGCCCCAGCGGCAGCCTGCTGGTGAGTTTCTGGCAGACGCCTTATGTAATCGACCCGATGGTCCGCGCCTACGTGCTGACCGACAATATCGAGATTGCGCAATTCATCCGTCGTACCGGCAATGCCCTGAAATTCGGCGCGAAGTCCTACACGCCTGCGCAGCGCGATTACTACACCGCTGCCCCGGAAAACCTGCGTCTGGTCGACTATGTGACCTTGGTCGACGGTTCGACCTATGCCGCCGATGGCGTCGGACCGGAGCATGTGCTGTCGGTGGCCGGCGCGATGGCCTGGGCCTATTACTTCAGCAAAATCACCCAGCAGCAGGACGACACCCTGAAGCAAGCGGCGAACGAGCTGTATCGCACCTACGACTACGAACTGAACGAATGGATTCGTCCCACCGCACCTTCCAGCGGGTTCACCGCATACCGCAACAATCCGCCACGCCGCTACAACTGGACCTATAAAACCAGCGGCAGTCTGTCGTGGTGTCTGTCCGATGTGCGCTGGGTGCAGAACTGAACATTAGAACGCTACAGAAAAACAGCCGGTCGTGCGGACACGACCGGCCAAGACGTCCCGAGGGGAACGATCA
>JANOXT010000303.1:0-2391 GCA_031418555.1 Lysobacterales bacterium
TCACCGGCGGAGAGCCGTTGCTGCAAGCGGATGCCGACCTGCTGAACGTGCTCGGCGCTGCGTTCACCTGGGTCGACATCGAAAGCAACGGCACGCGCGCCTGCCCGCCGCGTCCGGCCAACGTGTTTATCAGTTGCAGCCCGAAACGCCTCGACGGCGAACCCGTCATCGTTGAACCAGATTGGTGGAAAGTACTGATTCCGGATCAGGAAGGATTTCTGCCACACGCGCTGGCGAGCGGCGAACCGGTGTTCGTGCAACCGACCTGCCCCGACGGCGGGCCATCAGGTGAACGGTATCAGGCGAACGTGCAGCGTTGTTTGGAACTCTGCTTCACGCGTGGCTGCCGGCTGAGTCTGCAGCAGCACAAGTATCTCGCGATTCCGTAACGCTCCGTGCCGCGTAGCGGCACGCCAACACGATAGGGGTAGAGACGGCCCTTTCGGGCCGCCCCTCCCTCCGAACCGTACGGGCGGTTTTCCCGCATACGGCTCTCCAGTCATCGGCTCCCGTTGTGGGAGTGGAGATACCCGACGTGCGCTTGTTCGAGTGAGAACAGGGCATGTCGGTCGAAGTAGGCGTTTGGCCAGAGTTGGTGCGCTCGTCCGCGGCCCCAGCGTTCGCGTCCATGCCGCCGTGAGAGGATGCTGCGCAGTCGTCTGCGCAGCATGCCGTCTAAGCGGCGATGGATGTCGCGTTGAATGCTGCGAAAATATCCGAACCAACCGTGTGCCCAGCGGTTCGCGTGGCGGATGATGTCCGTCAGCGAGTCGCCGGAGTTGCGGGGAGTGGCGGCGCGAATCGCGTCACGTGCCCGAGCGAGACTTTTGTCTCGGATCAGGCGCAGGATGCGCAGTCGGCCGTCTGGGTGGTCGTGGCGTTTGAACCGGTAGCCGAGGAAGTCGAACCACGCGCCCGGTTCGTGCAGATCCACGATTCGAGTTTTGGTCGGGTGCAGCGTGAGGCCGGCCTGCGCCGTCCAGTGCTGCACGTCGGCCAGGGCGTGAGTCGCTTCGTCGGCGTTGTGGCAGAGGATCACGAAGTCATCTGCGTAGCGCACCATCGCTCGACCGCGCTTGGCCATCTGCTGGTCCAAGTCGTCGAGGTAGATGTTCGCTAGCAGTGGACTGATCACGCCGCCTTGCGGCGTGCCCGCTTCCGGCGTCGTCAGTCGGGTGTCCTCCATCACGCCGGCTTTCAGAAACAGACCGATCAGGTCGAGCACGCGTCCATCCGTGACCCGACGACGCACCGCGTCCAGCAACCGCTCATGCGGGATGCTGTCGAAGAACGACTTCAGGTCGACGTCCACCACCACCAAGCGTTGGGCACTGAGGTGACCGAGCACCACGCCCGCCGCTTGCTGAGCACTGCGCCCAGGGCGGAAGCCGTAACTGTGCTCATGGAAATCCTGCTCGAAGATCGGCTCCAGCGCCAAGCGCAGAGCAGCTTGCACCACCCGGTCACGCACCGTGGGGATTCCCAGCGGACGTTGCTCAGTGCTGCCAGGTTTCGGGATCCACACCCGTTTCACCGCATCCGGACGGTACGAACCCGCCTGCCATGCGATTTGCAGACGATGGATTTCCTGCGCCAAGCGTTCCCCAAATACCTCCACCGTTACTCCATCAACTCCAGGTGCGCCATGATTGGCAAACACCCGTGCAAAACCTGCTGCCAACGTTTTCGTCGCGAAAACCTTGTCATGCAGGCTGTACCATTTTCCTCCATCGGGACCTCCGCGTCGGAGGCATCCCAACATCCGCTCTGTCCACACGCTCCGTTCAACCCATCCATACGGATCGGTATCTCCCGTCGGCGTAGCCAACATGGGCACTTGCGCCGGGTTTTGATTCGGATCATACGTCATCGCGGCATACCAATTTCCTGGCGTCCTTCCCTCCATCGGCTTTCACTGACTTCGACGGTACTACGACGCCTCTGTCTTCTGACTACCCGGCTTGCGCCGGCACTCATGCAGCCAGATATCCCCAGTCCACGAACACCAACTTCACCGCGTCCCGTCGTCAACCGCCCGATGACCACCGTGTGCGCCTTCACAGGCTCCCCCTCGTCGCACACGACAGCGCCATGTCCGGCGCTGGACTTCACCTTCGATCGTCGGCTCGTCTGTTCATCTGACCGAATCACGTTCGTACTCCTACGGGCCACCGATTCTCCTCACCCTGCTCTCCACCCCGCCTCACGGCGACGCAGTTGGGTTCCGATACGGGGGCGGATGCCTCTCCCCCGGCAAGGACTTCCACCTTGCTGTTGATGTGCGCTGTTGGGCGCACGACCGCGGCCCTGGGCCGCTGCCTTGGACGGGCGTGATCCTTTCTCCACAGGTTTCATGACCAGCATCGTGACCGACGGGTGTCGACCTCCCGC
>JANOXT010000304.1:0-1805 GCA_031418555.1 Lysobacterales bacterium
CGCAGCAGCTTGATTCCGGTCTTCCCGCGGCTTCGATGGCCCTATCGCCCCGGAGACCGCCATGACCCTCGCCGCCTACTCAGAACCCCGCACCGTCGACTGTCGGCCGTCGCCCGATGTGTTCCAGACATCGTTCGTCGACGCACCGGCTGCAGTGCGTGACCGTCTGCGCACGACGCTGGCCCTGCGCCATGCCGGCGAGCGCACAGTCGATATCGGCTATGAACTCGTCGGCCCGGCCGATGCGCCGGTGGTGCTGGCGGCGGGCGGTATCTCGGCCCATCGGCATGTCGTTGCCAGCGATGCGTTCCCCGAAGCCGGCTGGTGGCAGACCCAGAGCGGTATCGGACTCGACACCACGCGCGTGCGCCTGCTTGCGATTGACTGGCTCGGCGCCGACGGTCAACTCGATGCGGTGATCGACAGCGCCGATCAGGCCGATGCGATCGCCGCAGTACTCGACGCATTGGGCATCGATACGCTTGCCGCGTTTATCGGAAGTTCGTACGGCGCGATGGTCGGCCTGCAGTTTGCTGCACGCTATCCGCAGCGCGTGAACAAGCTGGTCGCGATCAGCGGCGCGCATCGTTCGCATCCCTATGCAAGCGCGTGGCGAGCGCTGCAGCGTCAGGCGGTGGCGCTGGGTCAGCTGCAGTGCGACGCATCGCAGGGCCTGGCGCTGGCGCGGCAGCTGGCGATGTTGAGCTACCGCACGCCGGCCGAATTCGCCGAGCGTTTCACCGAAACGCCGACGCTGGCGCACGGCCGCGTGCGCGTTGCCGCCGAAGATTATCTCGAACACTGCGCCGCGACCTGGGTCGCACGCACGTCGCCAACTGCATTTCTACGGCTGTCCGAATCCATCGATCTGCATGCCATCGATCCGCGCACTGTCACCGTGCCGACGACGGTGGTTGAGATCGCCGAAGATCGCCTCGTACCGCTGGAAGATCTGTTCGCGCTGGCCGAAAGCCTGCCGCATGCGGAAATTCGCGTACTGCGCTCTAAATTCGGCCATGACGCGTTCCTGACCGAAACGCTGGAGATCGGCAACATTCTCGAACGTACGCTGCAGGACGCCTGCGGAGGTGCGGCATGAGCGCCGGCACGATCGAAACGCCGCGCCGCCGCACCGCGCGCGCGACCACCATGGCAGTGCGTGCCGGCATCGACCGCGACACCGCGTTCGGTGCAGTGACGCCGCCGCTGGTGCTGTCGTCGAATTTCAGCTTCGCCGGCTTTGGCGAAAAACGTCAGTACGATTACACGCGCAGCGGCAATCCGACCCGCGATCTGCTCGCCGAAGCGCTGGCTGAATTGGAGGGCGGCGCCGGTGCGGTGGTCACGTCCACCGGCATGTCCGCGATCACCCTGCTGCTGCACGCGCTGTTGAAGCCCGGCCAGCGATTGGTGGTGCCGCACGATGCCTACGGCGGCAGCTGGCGGCTGTTCAATGCTTTGGCGAACAAAGGTGCATTCGAGCTGTCGACCATCGATTTCACCGACCCGCGCGCGCTGGCCGCGGTGTTGGCGACCAAACCTGCAGTGGTGTGGATCGAAACCCCGTCCAACCCGCTGCTGCGCATCACCGATCTGCGCTTCGTGATTGAAGCGGCGCACGCGGCCGGCGCATTGACCGTGGTCGACAACACGTTTCTCTCGCCCGCGCTGCAGACGCCGATAGAATTCGACGCGGATTTCGTGGTGCATTCCACCACCAAATACATCAACGGCCACAGCGATGTGGTCGGCGGTGCGGTGATCGCGAAAGAGGCTGAGCAACACGCGCAGCTGACGTGGTGGGC
>JANOXT010000305.1:0-6506 GCA_031418555.1 Lysobacterales bacterium
CGCCCCTTGTGAACTGGCAGCCTTGATCGGAGTGCAGCATCAGCCCCGGCGGCGGTTTGCGACGCCATACCGCCGCCAGGAGCGCCTGCATCACCACATCGCTGTGCAGCGTAGGCCGCATCGACCAGCCCACCACTTGCCGCGAGAACAGGTCGATCACCACCGCCAGATACAGCCAGCCTTCGTGCGTGCGTAGGTAGGTGATGTCCGTCACCCAGTGCGTGTTGGGTTTCGTGGCCTCGAACTGCCGATCCAGAAGATTCGGCGCCACCGTCGAAGGCTTGCCGCCGTGATGGCCTGGCCGACGCCAATAGCCGACCTGCGCCTTCAGGCCTTCGGCCTTCATCAGCCGCGCCACTCGATGCTTGCCGCAGGCCTCGCCTTGCTCCCGAAGGTCGTCGGTCACTTTGCGATAGCCGTAGACCGTACCGCTCTGCAGCCACGCCTGCTTCACCAGGCCCAGCAGTCGTTCGTCTTCCCGGGCACGCACGCTCAGTAGCCTGCGTAACCACGCATAGTAACCGCTGCGATGCACCGCGAACACCCGACACATCGCCTGCAACCGGAACTCGTGCGCGTGATCGCGCATGAATGCATACTTCACCCGGACATCTTGGCAAAGTACGCGGCGGCCTTTTTTAGGATGTCGCGCTCCTCGGTCACCCGCTTGAGCTCGGCCTGCAATCGGCGCCCTCAGCCGACGAGGCGGCGTCCGCCTGCTGCGCCTGTGGCGACTTGCGCTGCTCGAGCACCCAGGCGTACAGCGAATCGATGCTGATTCCCAGCCGGCCGGAGACTTCCCGGACCGATCGGCCGTGTTCAATCACTTGTTTAGCTGCTTCGGACTTGAATTCGTCCGTGTAACGCTTGCCGCTCATATCCACCTCCGTCGTTGCCGTAATGTACGGCTTGAAGGTGTCTACTGAATGGGGGGCGATTCACCCAATGAGATGACCGGTATATGTGCGGAGGCTATTGCCTCAAACCGACGCCACTGCGCTGCGCCCGGCGATCAGTTCCCGCACCAGCAGCACCAGCGAGTCTTCGGAGAAGGGTTTGCCCAGCATGCGGGTGACGCCGGCCTGTTCGGCCATGGCCTGATGTTTTTCGGTGGCGCGGGAGGTGATCATCACCACCGGCAGGTCGCGGGTTTCGGCGTGGTTGCGCAGGTTGCGGGCGACTTCCAGACCGTTCATGCGCGGCATTTCCATGTCGACCAGCAGGGCGTGCGTGGGTTTGGCCTGGATTGCCGCGAGCGCTTCGAAGCCGTCGCGTGCGGTGGCGACTTCAAAGCCGGCGTCCTGCATCAGCTGTTCCAGCGCGCGGCGCACGCTCAGCGAATCGTCGGCGACGACGACGCGGGTCACGGGGGCGGCGGTGAGCGAGAGGTTGGCGGTATCGAAATGGCTCTGCTGCGCGGACTGCAGCAGGACGTCCAGATCGATCACCGGCGCGAGGCCACCGTCGCCCAGCTGGGTGATGCCGCGGACTGCGGGAATGGGCGGGATGTAGGCGCTGATCGGTTTGACCACAACGCTGCGGACTTCGTCGATGCCGCGGACCAGCACCACGTTGCCTTTGCCGTCCGCATCGCGCACATACAGACCGACGCCGGTGGCGCCGACCCACATCGAAAAATCGGCTGATTCGCCGTAGAACGCTTCGATGGGAAGTGCCGACAGCAGCTCGCCGTCGAGGGCGACGCTCAGCTGGCCGTCTTCGTAGCGGCATTCGCCGGCGGCGAAGCTGACCACGCGTTCGACCGAGGCCGCCACCACCGCGCTGACTTGGCGCTGTCCGCGCGCGACGATGACGTTGGCGAGCGTCTGGGTGACCGGCAGCCGCATCTGCACGCGGGTGCCGAAGCCGGATTCAGTGCTGATGGTCAGCACGCCGCGCAGCGCGGCGATGCGCTGGTTGACCACGTCCATGCCGATGCCGCGTCCCGATACCTCGGTGGCGGCGCTGCGCGTGGAGAAACCCGGAAGCAGGATCATGCGGGTGAGCTGGCGTTCGTCGATCGCCTGTTCGGGCGTGAGCAGGCCGGCAGCGACCGCACGCGTGCGGATCGCGTCCAGATCGAGCCCGCGGCCGTCGTCCTGCAGCTCGATCATCGCGGCGTCGCCCTGCAGACCTACGCGCAGCACGATGCGGCCCTGCTCGGGTTTGCCTGCGGCCAGGCGTTCCTGCGATGTTTCGATGCCGTGGTCGATCGCGTTGCGCAACAGATGCGCCAGCGGTTCGACGATGCGCTCCAGCAGCTCGGCATCGACGGGGATGTCCTCGCCCACGATGTCCAGCTCTACCTGCTTGAAGACCTGCTTCGCGGTCTGGCGCACGATGCGCTGCAGACGCTGCGCGACTTGGCCGAACGGCACCGTGCGCGTGCGCAGGATGGTGCGCTGCAGGTCGCGGTTGAGCTGTTCCTGTTCGCTGCGCAGGTCGGCCAGCGCATTCATGATGCGCTCGATACGGCGCTGGAATTCGCTGCTGTCGGCGTGCGCTTCCAGCAGCTGGCGCGAGATCACGTGCAGTTCGTTGTATTGATCGATCTCGAGCGGGTCGAGGTCCGCCCCGGCTTTCTGCGCAGTAGACTGCAGCGCCGCGCCGCGCAGCGCGACCAGATCGTCGAGCCGGCCCATGAGTTCGTGTGTATAGCGCACGCCCTGGCGCTGGTCGCGCTGGATTGAGCCCAGGCCGTCAAGCTGCTGGTCGATCTGGCGCGAGGTGACCAATGTTTCGCCCGCCAGACGCTGCAGTTCGTCCAGCAGCGTGCTGGGGACGTTGAGGCTTTGAATGCCGCTGGCCACCATGCCGCTGGCTGCAATGCCGCTATTGCCGACGGATATCGCAGGCGCGATGGGCTGCGGCACGGCAGCCGTAGGCGCCGCCGGCATTGCGGTTACTGGTCCGGGCAGCACAGTGGCTGGCTCGGGTGCGGTGACGGCTTCTGTTTGCAGTTGTTCCGCACGCGGAACTATCGCCTGCGAGGGCGGCTGCGGGGGCGCCTGGGCACCATCGGCCAGTGCGTTCGCGGTGTCGAGGACATGCTGATAGATGTCGAGCACATTGTCCGGGGCGGGGCCGCGGCCCAGCAGATGATCGGAAATTTCTTCGACGCAGTCGCTGGCGGAGGTCAGCAGATCGGCGCAGCTATCGTTGAGCAGATCAGGGCGCTTCGCCAGCACGATCAGAATGTCTTCCAATGCATGCGTGAGGTTGGCCAGGCCACGGATGCCCACGGTGTTGGCGTCGCCCTTGAGCGTATGCGCGACGCGTCGCGCTTCGTCGATGGGTTCCGGCGAACGGGTGTCTGCAAGCGCGCGGATCGATGCGCCCAGACGCGCGGTATTGCCCGGCAGTTCGCGATACATGCCGTCGAGCACGCTCGGCAGCACGTCGTCTGCGGGCGCAAGACCGATGTCCTCGAACATGGCGAGCGTCTTGCGCTGTGCGATCAGAGCTGGATCGAAGCCAACGACGATCCGCGCCATTTCGTTGCCGAGCGCGTGTACCCAGGCATCGTCCAAACCCGATAGCGTCGGTGCGACCGAAGCCAAGAGGTCTGCAGAATCGCGGTCGGGTTGTTCGATCGTACCGAGCAGGGCACTGCACCACATCGCGACGGTTTCCGGAGCCACTGCCGGGTCTAGACGCTCGATGCCGTCGCGGACCGCACTCATGCCGTGCGCGAGTGCAGGTGTGCCGATCAATTCAAGTACGTTGACGATGAGCTGACACTGGTAGGCGAGTTCTTCAATGATCGGCGCGCTGGACTCCGCGTCCGGCATTTCCGCCCAGGCCTGAGCCAGCGGCAGCACTTGCTCGACGATGGCCTGCCGGGTGAGATCGAGTTCTTCCTGGCCGATCCAGATGGATGACTGATCTGGAGACAACGCATCAAGAGGCGCGTGATTTGCAGACGCATGATGTGGATCGGTGCTGGATGCATCGATCATCGATGCATCGGTGTGCTGCATCGACGCACCGTCGGCAATTGTCGCCACAACATCTGTCGCCGCAACATCCGTCGCCGCAACATCCTTCGCCGCAGCATCATGGCTGACGTCATCATCTGCATCGTTCGCTATTTCAACGAATGGCGGCTCTTCGGACGCTGTGGTGTCGACAGCGGTTTCGAAGTCCGCTACCGCTGCGCTCGGCTGCGGCTCGTCGAACGTGACAACGAACGCGGAGGCATCCGCAGCCGGCCGCGACGCGTCGGCTGCATGCATCGATCCGGCCGTATCGATAGCGTCGAAAGATGCTGACGCTGCAGCCTGCGTCGCGCCCGCATCGAGCCGTCGCGCGACCGCATGGGTGAAATTGGATGAGAGCCTCGGCAGCCAAGCGATGGCTTCGGGCAGTTGCGCCAGCATGTGTCGGCCTTCACGGTCGAGACGACCGGCGGCGTGTTCCTGCAGGCCGATGAACCACAGTGTCATCTGGACCAGATCGTGCGGGCTGAGGCCTTGACCGCTGCGGCCCAGATCCTGCAGCGCCGCTTTCCAACTGCGCAGCAGATCAGGCACGCCGGGCAAGGGCGCGGCGGTCGCGCCTTCCTGCAGGGTTTCGACCATCTGCCCCAGCAGAATCGGGTCGGCCATATCGGGTACGGCGTTGGCCACTTGCAGCAGCGACACCAGCGTGTCGAGCTGCAAGCGATAGTGCTCTGGCACATGCATGGTGTCTGCGCTGCCGGGCGACGGTGACATGGCGTATTTCCTGATCGGTAAGCGGGCGTTGTGGTGGAATCCGTTGCGACAATTGCCGGAAAATCAGGCCGGCAGGCGGAATTCCGACACCGTGCGCACCAGCGCAGAGGCCGATTCGGTGAGCATCTGTGTATCGCCACGCTGCTGTTCGATTTCCTCCAGCGTATTCTGCGAAGCGCTGATCAGATCGTAGGCACGGGCCAACAGACGCTGCGATGCTTCGCCCTGCGACTGGGTTGCCTGCGAAATCGAGCGCACCGAGATCACCAGTGCTTCGGTGGCTTCTCGGGTGTCGTTCATCTCTATACCCGCACGGTCGGCAAGTTTGGTGATGTCCACCACTTGCGCGATGGTGCCGTTCATCGCCTGCAGGGTTTCGGTGGTGTCCGACTGGATCGCGCTGACCAGACCTGCAATCTGCTGGGTCGCTTCACGTGCGCTTTCCGCCAGACGCTTCACTTCGTCCGCCACCGCCGCGAATCCGCGTCCCGCTTCGCCGGCCGCCACTGCCTGCATGGATGCATTGAGTGCGAGCACCGACGTGCGTTCTGAGATCTTGCCGATGATGCTGACCGCCGAGGAAATTTCCTGCGAGCGTTCTGCAAGGCGCTTCACGCGCTTTTCTGTCTCGCGAATCTGATCGCGGGAAATCGAGATGCCGGCAACGGTTTCGCGCACCACTGCCAGCGCGTCGCCTGTTTTGGCAAGCGCACGCTCCGCTTCACGACCGGCATTTTGCGCCTGTTCGCCAATCTGCTGCAGGGCGTTTGCTGTTGTGCTCAGTTCCGCCGAAGCGGCGTTCGCCTGATTGCTGGCTTCGTCCGCGAGCTGCATCACGGTATCTGCACGCTGGCGGACGCGCCCGGAGCTGTCGGAGACCTGGGTTGAAATCGCGCTGACTTCGCGCAGCGCCTTGGTGGTGGAAGTGGTCATCATATTGATGGCGTCCGCCACCGCACCGGTGATGTCTTCCGACACCGGCACTTTCACGTTGAGGTTACGTTGCGACAGTTCGGCTACCGACATCATGATGGTGGTAATCGAATCGTTGAGTTGTTCGTTTTCGCTGTTGGCAAGCGTCAGCGCGCTGAGGCGCGCGTCGAGCAGTTCATTGAGTGCGCTGCCCAGACGGTTCAACTCGTCTTTGCCATTGGCGCTGACCGTGCTGCGTGCGTCGAAGTCGCCTGCGTTGAGCTTTCCGACCACAGTGTTCAATGACTGGATATTGCGATTCACCCCGCGGATGATGGAAAAAGCGGCCGCAAACAGGATCAGCGCGACCAGTAGCCCGGCCAACGTGCCGAACAGTGAATTCTTGGAGGTTTGCTCCGCCGCAGTTTCGCGCGCGGTGAGCGAAGCACTGGTGTAGGCGAGCAGTTCGTCGATCAATTTATCGAAGTTTGACGAAGTCGCGCGGTCCACGCCGCGCACCAGCGCGTCGACTTTTTTTCCGGTCTCGGCATCCGCGGCATCGAAGCTTTTCAACGCGGTCAGATATTTGGACAGCATCTCCTCGTGATCTTTGCGCACTTGGCTCACGAGTGCGCCGGGCATGCCAAGCGCGGCCAGATCCTTTTCGGTTTCCGCCAAGCCTGCCTGCACTTTCTGCGCCCGATCCTCGAAGGCTTTACGGTGTTTCTCGTAAAGTTCCGGGTCGTTGCCGCGGATCAGTACGTTCTTCCATTCCTGCACCTGCCGCTGGAAGTCGACGTGCGCAGCGCGGGCATTCGCAACCGCCTTGGTCGATTGCTGACCGGTGGTGACCGCCGTGTTGATTTCGGTGGTTAGATT
>JANOXT010000306.1:0-4011 GCA_031418555.1 Lysobacterales bacterium
TGGTGCGCGACATGGCGCTGTTGGAACTCAGCGGCGCCGGACTGATCGGCGTGCCCGGCACCGCAGAGCGCATGTTCGCCGCGCTGCGCGAGGCCGGCGTCTCCGTGACCATGATTTCGCAGGGCTCCAGCGAACATTCGATCTGCTGTCTGGTGCCCGCCGCGCAGGCAGACCGTGGCCGCGATGCGGTGCGCGCCGCGTTCGCCGAAGCCATTGCAGACGGCCAAGTGGAAGGCGTCAATGCGACCGGCGGCATCGCAGTGCTCGCAGCGGTCGGAGACGGCATGGTCGGCATGCCCGGCGTGTCCGCGCGTCTGTTCGACGGTCTGGCGCGCGCGCGCGTGAACATCCGCGCGATCGCGCAGGGCGCCAGTGAACGCAACATCTCCGTGGCCATCGCGGATATCGATGCGGTGCGCGGTTTGCGCGCCGCGCACAGCGCCTTCTGGCTGTCGCCGGCCACGCTGTCGGTGGGCTTGATCGGGCCCGGCAATGTCGGCCGTGCCCTGCTCGCGCAGTTCGCGGATGCGCTGCCGCGCTTCGCCGATGAGCCGAAGATGGCGCATCGTCTCGATCTGCGCCTGCGTGCCGTTGCCAGCAGCCAACGCATGCATCTTGCCGAAACGCATCTCGATCCCACCGCTGCGATCGATGCACTCGTAACGGGCGACGCGGATGCGCTCGATCTCGACACGCTCGACCTCGACCTTTTCGCCGCGCACATCCGCGCCGAGCATCTGCCGCATGCGCTGATCGTCGACTGCAGCGGCAGCGACGCGGTCGCTGCGCGCTATCCCGAATGGCTGGCGATGGGCATCCACGTGGTCACGCCAAGCAAACATGCCGGCAGCGGCGACTGGTCGCGCTATTGCGCGATCCGCGACGCCGAAAAACACGGCGGCCTGTTCCGTTATGAAGCCAGCGTAGGCGCCGGCCTGCCGGTGATCCAGACGCTGCGCTCACTGCTGGATACCGGCGATACGCTGACCGGCATCGAGGGCGTACTTTCAGGCACGTTGGCGTGGCTGTTCAACCGCTACGACGGCAGCGCGCCGTTCTCCGCACTGGTCGCGGAAGCGCGCGCGCTGGGCTACACCGAACCCGATCCGCGCGACGACCTCAGCGGCACCGATGTCGCACGCAAGCTGGTGATTCTTGCCCGCGAAGCCGGCGGCACGCTGTCGCTGAGCGATGTCGAAATCGAAAGTCTGGTGCCCGCGTCACTGCGCGACGTGTCGCGCGATGAATTTCTCACGCGCATGCACGAACTCGACGCGCCGGTGCAGGCGCGGCTGGACGCAGCACGTGCGCAGGGCCGCAGCCTGCGTTACTTGGCCCAACTCGATGCGACCGGCAGCGCGCGCGTCGGCCTGGCGATGCCCGAACCCGGCCACGCAAGTCTGTCGAGCCGGCTCACCGATAATCTGATCCAGTTCCGCACCCGTCGCTACGCGCAGAATCCGCTGGTGGTGCAGGGCCCCGGCGCGGGCGCGGATGTCACCGCGGCCGGCGTGTTCGGCGATATTCTTGCGATCTCACGCACCCTGGGTGCGCGTCCTTTTGGAGCCGGCGCATGAGTTCATCTTCGGCCGATGCCGAACCGAAACAGCACGTATCGCAAAACGAAGCACGGGCCTTCGCGCCCGCGAGCGTCGGCAATATCGGCGTCGGCTTCGATCTGCTCGGTCACGCCATCGAAGGCCCGCGCGATGTCGCCATCGTGCGCCGCATCAATGCGCCCGAAGTCCGTATCGCTGCGATCCGTGGCGATGTCGCCGGTGTCCAAGCGTTGCCGCTGGAGGCCGAACGCAACACCGCCAGCCGCGCGCTGATCGCGCTGCGCGAGGCGCTGCAATTGCCGTATGGCTTCGAGATCGCCCTGGAAAAAGGGATTCCGCTGGGTTCCGGGCTCGGCGGTTCTGCGGCGTCGTGCGTCGCCGCGCTGATCGCTGCGAACGCATTGCTCGGCACGCCGCTGTCGCGCGATGCGCTGTATCCGTTCGCACTGCAGGGCGAAGCCGTCGCCAGCGGCAGCCTGCACGGCGACAACGTCGCGCCGATGCTACTCGGCGGTGTGGTGTTGGCGACGCAGTCACGAATGATTCCGCTACAGGTGCCGGCATGGCTGCACTGCGTGGTCGTGCATCCCGATCAAGTGTTGGAAACCCGCCGTGCGCGCGCCTCGCTGTCCGAACCCTATCCGCTGTCGCAGTTCGTCGAACAGAGCACCCATCTCGCGCTGTTTCTCACCGGCCTGCAGCGCGGCGATATCGGATTGATTCGCGAAGGCCTGTGCGATGTATTGGTGGAGCCGCGACGCGCGGCGCTGATTCCCGGCTTTGCCGAGGTAAAGCAAGCGGCGCTGGATTACGATGCACTGGGCGCGAGTATTTCGGGCGCAGGCCCCAGCGTGTTCGCGTGGTTCGCATCGAAACAAAAAGCGGAAGTCGCTGCACCCGCGATGCGCGCTGCGTTTGTCGGCGCCGGCTACGATGCGTGTGCCTACGTTTCGCCGGTTGCGGCCGCACGCGCGGAGATACTGGCGTGAAATTCGTCAGCACCCGCAGCGATACGCCTCCAACCGTCATCGACGACGCGCTGATGGCTGGGCTTGCGCCCGACGGCGGACTGTACATGCCGGAGCGGATTCCCGTATTCGACAACGCATCAACGCCAATCACATCGCTTGCCGACACTGCAACCCGCGTATTGGCGCCCTACTTCGCAGAGTCACGGCTGCGCGATGTGCTGCAAGTAATGTGTGCACGCGCGTACAGCTTCGATGCACCGCTGCTGGCGATGCGCGGTGCGGGCGATTCGGTGCTGGAGCTCTTTCACGGGCCAACTGCGGCATTCAAAGATTATGCGGCGCGTTTTCTGGCCGAAGCGCTGGCGAAGTTACGCGGCGATCACGCACCGGCCACCACGATTCTGGTCGCGACCTCGGGCGATACCGGCGCGGCAGTGGCCGGTGCGTTTCATGGTCGCCCGGGTTTTGAGGTGGTCATTCTGTATCCCCACGGCCGCGTCTCGCCGCGACAAGCGCACGGGCTGGAATGCTGGGGCGACAACGTGCGCACGTTCCGCATCGACGGCAGTTTCGACGACTGCCAGCGCATGGCGAAGACCGCGCTATCCGACCGCGATCTACGCGAACGCATGGCGCTGACCTCGGCCAACAGCATCAGCCTGGGCCGCCTGTTGCCGCAGGTTGCGTACTACGCGCACACCGCGCTGCAGTTCCACGCACATCATGGCAAAGTATTGAATCTGATCATACCCACCGGCAACCTCGGCAACGCCGCCGCTGCGTTGCTCGCGAAACGCATGGGTCTGCCGATCGGAGAGATCGTGCTGGCGACCAACGCCAACGATGTGCTGCCGCGTTTTTTCACCGGCGGCGATTACGCGCCGGAAGCGACCAAGGCCACGCTCGCCAACGCGATGGATGTCGGTGCACCCAGCAACTTCGAGCGGCTGCGGTATTGGCACGGAGACGATGCGGCGCTGCGCGCAGCGATCTCCGCGCGTGCGGTCGACGATGCGACGATCCGCGCGACGATTTCCACTGCGCCGGAGCGTCACGGCATCGTGCCCTGCCCGCATACCGCGTGTGGTCTGCATGTGCTTGAAACGCTGCGATTACAGGGCGATAAACAGCCGTGGACGGTGGTCGCGACTGCGCATCCGGCGAAGTTCGACAGTATTGTCGAACCGTTGGTGGGGCACGCTGTGGAAGTGCCACCGGCATTGGCGGCATGTTTGGCTCGACCGGCGTATGGCGAAACGCTCGCCGCCGATTATGCGGCGCTGCGCGCGCGACTCCTGGACCGGTAAAGGCGTATGGCGCTACGTGATGGCCCGTGGGTAGAGTCTGTAAATTGAACTGTGTATCTGCCCTTTGAGAAGATGCGGCCTTGGCCGCGAGGAGCAGCGACATGGTGTTGAGCAAAGAGACTTTGGACCAGCTGACGGCGGAGTTCAAGACCCCGCAGGATTTGCAATCGGCGT
>JANOXT010000307.1:0-10420 GCA_031418555.1 Lysobacterales bacterium
GGACAACCTCGTTGCCAACCCGCAAGGCGTGGCCGCAGTGAACATCCGGCTGGTGGGCGTGACCTTGGGCAGCGGCGCTGCGAACGACATCCTCGGCCGCGCGCTGGTGGTCCACGCCGGCCCCGACGATTACAGCAGCCAGCCGGCCGGCAATTCCGGCGCACGCGTGGGCTGCGGCGTGATCGAGATGGCGATATAGGCAGCGAGTCGATATTTCAATCCCGATCCATGCGATGCGCGCATGGATCGGGAACTACAGCGAGTACAAGCGGTTGCGCCAATATCCGGGCTCAACGCCCGTCCGGCTTGGCCTTCGATTCTTCGATGATCAATAGCGCTGTCGGGCTCAACACTTTTTGGGACTGGCCGATCGACAAGAGCGATGTCTCAAGTGCGATCGCTGCATCGGAGCGCAATGCATAGTTTTCTTTGATACTGCCTGGGCCAGTGCTGAGGATATTGTCTTGCACCGTGTAACTGTAAAGCGGCGTACCTTCCGAAAAACGTTCCATCAGGACGCCGTTGTATCCCAGAGCAGGTTCGGGATTGTAGTCGGGCAGGATTTCGCTGGCGCTTTCCGCTACTTTCGACAGCGCACTGTCGATTTCGTTGAAATCATCGCCAGTTGCGAGCAGCACGGTTGGATTGGGAAGCCCTGAAGAAACCAGAAAAGTGATCTTGATCCAGTCGCCCTTGGTGGGAGTACCGTCATCAATGACCGGTTCCGGAATTCCGGCATATGGATCGGGAATAGTCGGGTCTATCGGCGCATCCGGATCATCATTCGGCAAGGGTTCGGTCGGGTTTTCGTCGACTGGAGCGATCATGCGCTCCACTGAGGCCCCGATGGGTCCGGCAGCCCTCACGGACGATGCCTGAAAAGTGAATGCCAGCAGGCTTGTGCAGACAAATACGGTGTAAATCGATGCGTTTTTCATCTCGTCTCTCCTTGTACTGGATGTCATCAGTTGATGTTTTCGTGTCCGTAGCCTTCGGCGATATCGGACCAGGCGAGGAAGAATCCACAGAAATTGGTGTAAACCCCACGGTTCGCCGTACGAGGATCGGTGATGATGTTGTTGGAGTTATCGCGATTGGTGGCCGGGGTCCCGCCGGGTTTGTGGGTCCAGGTGCCGTTGGCATCGAGTCGGTACCAGTGATAATCGTAACCCGGTGCAACCACCAGCGCCAAGCCGGTTTTGAAATCAAGCGGCCAGCTCGGGTAATAGGAAATCGGCTGCAGCCCATCGGCGATCGCCGCCGCATGAACCGCGGCGCACGTCATCGATCCGGCCTGCGCGCCTGCCGCCCGCCCCGGTTGGGCGAAGGTGTTGGTCGCTTTGTCGTTGGAGTAGTTGTAGCAATTGTTCTGCGACTGTCTGCTGTTGCCGTTCCAGTAAGTCGGCGTGTAGTTTGGTTTCCCGGGATTGAGTACTGACCAGACTTCCCAGTTGGGAAGCGCGCGGTTGTAGACGAATACTTCGTCGATGCGGTCGTTGAACCGGAACGAAGGAATATTGACGTGTCCGCCGATATAGAACGGTTGATCCGTATTGTTGATATTGCCCATTTTTGGCGAGGCATAACCCGCATTCTGGCCGTCGATATAGAACGTGATGCCGACCGGCCAGGATGTACGATTCACCGAGACCGCAACGTGGTGCCAGCGGTTGGTCGTCAAGGTCGTCGTGCCGTTGGAGACGTAATTGGTCCAACCCGTCTGATCGGCAAGCTGCAGCAGCAGATTATTGCCGTTGTTGACCGCGAATGAATAACCGCGACCGTTGCTGCCGCGATTGTCGATGATGGTTTTTACGCTGCTGGAAGTGTTGTTGATCCTGACCCACGCCGCCAAGGTGAAGCTGCCGGTACCGAAATTCAGATTGGCGGAATTGGGGACGCGCACATATTTGCTGCCGGCCAGATTGACGGATTGGCCCATCCAGCCATAAGAGCTGGCAGATCCGCCATAGATGCGACCGTGTCGGTTGAATCCGCTGGTATCCGGTGCAATCTTGTAAATAAACAGATTGGTCTGTGTGAGATGCCATTCTCCGACCATGCCGTTCGTGACACGTATCGGGACCGCCTGGCTTGCGGCGATGGGTAGAAGCGCTCCGATCAAGAGGGCTATGAACTGCGATACTTTTTTCATGATTCAGCTCCTTGAAATTAATAAACCCTGATTTCATCCTGTGGTTAAAATCTGTCTTTTAATCTGGATGGGCGTGATGCCGATCGAGTGGTATCGATCTGCCCCCTATTCTTATCTCGTAAGTTCACCCAGAAAGCGGACATTGTGCGGGGTCGACTTGAGCCAAGATGGAATGCCTGTCGCAGCGCGCGGGCCAGTCACCTGTCATCCCGAACGCCCGCACAGCAGGTGGAGGGATCTACGCTCGCGACACTGTTGGCTGCAACCAGATCCCCCCGAAACTTCGCCTCGTTCGGGCTGACATGCTTTTTCCGAAATCAGATCAGCCCAGCATCGCCCGTGGGTCCCTGTGTGCAGGACAAAACACGCTTCGCACATCCAGCCCATGCACTTTGAGTATCGCGACGAGCTGCCGCTGGCGCGCCTGGAAATGTGCGAAACCGCGGTCGATACGGGCCTCATCCACGGTCTCTTCGGCATAACGACGCTGCCACCCGCTGCGGTCGAATTCCGCAACGCGCACCGCACCGCTGACATAGCGCATCAGCGGCTCAGGCGGTGCGTCCATCCAGGCGTCCTGTTCCGGGGCCAGCAGTGCGGTTTCCAGCAGCGGCCAGAGTGCGCCAAGGCCGACATGACGATACTGCAGCGCCATCATGGCGGCGAGGTCGTACGCGGTGAGGTAGCGCGCGTGTTCGATGCGGGCGCCGAAGGCCTCCTGCGCCTGCAGCGCGGTGTCGGCCTTGGCCATGCCGCGCTCCAGCAACGCGTGTTCAAATTCCGCGGCGACGGCGGTAGCGTGTTCAGCGCTGCCCACCAGCAGAAACGGCAGCACGCGCAGCGGTCCGCCGTGCAGTTCAAGTTCGGCGCGCAGCGGCTGCGGCACCACGCCATGTTCGTCGGCACCGAAAGCGATGATCCGTGCAGTGCCAGCTTGTGGTCCCATCGACTGCGGCGCGCGCGCGTGCAGTTCCTCCAGGCGCTGATGCAGCGGCCAACCGGGACGCAGCAGCTCGGCGGGGTCGTAATGCGCGCCGGCGAAGACCAGATCAAGCGCCGCAGCGCCGGTGGCCAGTGCCGCCAGGTCGCGCCCGACCAGTCCGGCCAGCGCGCCGGCCTCGGCCTGCCGCAGCGCCGCCCGTGCCGGCTGGCTGCCCGGCACCAACTCCAGCGCCAATGCACCGCGCACGATCATGCGCACGGGTTTATCCGGCAAAGCAGGCGTTTGCCGCGCGGACGGTGGTGTGATCATGGTTGCGTTGGCCCGGTATCGGTGCGGCGTTACACTGCCCGGCATTATCGTTGCCTGCCGCGCCCTTGAGCCAGCGGGCCATTCTCAAGAGGTGTTCCGATGCTGCATGGTCGTCCCGTCGCCGTTCTGGGCGGCGCCCGCATTCCCTTTTGCCGCCAGAACACGGCCTATGCCGATGTCGGCAACCTCGGGATGTCCGTACGGACGCTTGGCGCGGTGGTCGAGAAGTTCGGCCTGCATGGCCAGCAGCTGGGCGAAGTGGCGATGGGCGCCATCCTCAAGCATTCCAGCGACTGGAACCTCGGCCGGGAAGCGACCCTGTCCTCTGGCCTGTCGCCGCTGACGCCTGGCATCACCATCGCCCGCGCCTGCGGCGCATCGCTGGACACCATCATCACGGTCGCCAACAAGATCGCCACCGGGCAGATCGAGTCCGGGATCGGCGGCGGCTCCGACACCACCTCCGATGTGCCGATCGTGTATGGCCAGGCGTTCCGCCGCCGGCTGCTGTCGGTGGCCGCCGCGAAGACCACCATGGAACGCCTCGCGCGCTTTACCAACGGGTTTTCGTTCCGCGAACTCAAGCCCGAATTTCCCGGCGTCGGCGAGCCGCGCACCGGCAAGTCGATGGGCGAGCACTGCGAGGACATGGCCAAAGAATGGAAGATCGAGCGCGAGGCGCAGGATGCGTGGGCGGTGTCGTCGCACCACAAGCTCGCCGCCGCATATGAGCGCGGGTTCTTCGATGATCTGGTGGTCAACTTCCGCGGCGTGTCGCGCGACAACATCCTGCGCGCCGATTCATCGCTTGAAAAACTGGCGTCGCTGAAACCGGCGTTCGACAAGACCTCCGGCCGCGGCACGCTCACCGCCGGAAATTCCACGCCGCTTACCGACGGCGCATCGGCTTGCCTGATCGCCTCCGACGACTGGGCTGCGCAGCACGGCCATGAGGTGCTGTGCCACATCCGCGATGCGCACGTGGCCGCGGTCGACTTCGTCCACGGCGAAGGCCTGCTGATGGCGCCCACGGTGGCGGTCGCCGAAATGCTGGCGCGCAATGGCCTGACCCTGCAGGATTTCGACATTTACGAAATCCATGAAGCCTTCGCCGCGCAGGTGCTGTGCACGCTGCGCGCGTGGGAAAGCGCCGACTACTGCAAGACCCGCCTCGGTCTGGACGCGCCGCTGGGCAGCATCGATCCATCCAAAATCAATCCGCTCGGATCATCGCTGGCCACCGGCCATCCGTTCGCCGCGACCGGTGCCCGCGTCGTCGCCACCGCCGCGAAACAGCTGAAGGAACGCGGCGGCGGCCGGTGCCTGATCTCGATCTGCACCGCCGGCGGGATGGGCGTGGTGGCGATTCTCGAACGCTGAGCCTGTCTGCGTTGACGCGGGTGACGCCGGTGACAGTTGGCGTTGGCCGCTTTGGCCTAACCCCGCGATCCGATCCGGTACGTTTGCCCGTGCCGACACTCGTGCCTCATCACTGATCGATCACCGGGGAATCATCATGCGTTTCATCCGCTCCAATACGATCGTCTGCGGCTTCACCGCAGCGCTGTTGTTGACCATCGCCGCCTGCAGTCGACAGCAGAACGCTCCCGAGTCGGCGGCAATGAGCGAAAGCGCCGATGTGGCAACCGCCGGCGCGGCGCCGGCATCGGCACCGGAGCCCAGGCAAGAAGCCGCCAAAGCTGCCGGCGACGCTGCAGCCGATGCCGCAAGCGACAACAGCGAACCCCAGATCGAAACCGATGCCCGCG
The DNA here is from genome assembly GCA_031418555.1 of Lysobacterales bacterium. Classification (GTDB taxonomy): domain Bacteria; phylum Pseudomonadota; class Gammaproteobacteria; order Xanthomonadales; family Xanthomonadaceae; genus Lysobacter_I. The sequence goes on from JANOXT010000307.1 coordinate 5,177, forward strand.
TCGACCCCGGGCAGGTCAGCTCCGCCGCCGCGACCTTCGACGACGGCCAGCGCAGATTCATCCGCACCGCGCAGGCGCAGTTCCGGGTGAAGGATGTGTATTCGTCGGCGCTGGCGATCGAGGACGTGGCCGCGCAGCAGGGCGGTTTCATCGTCAACAACAATATTTCCGCGCAGACCATGAACACGCAGCGCCGTCCCGCAGGCAACGGCAAGTTGATCGAACTCAGCGAATACACGGTGCGCGGCAATCTTGTCGTGCGCGTGCCCAGCGCCAAGACCCAGGCGTTTCTGCGCGCGATCGCGTCGCAGATGGAATTCCTCGACCAGCGCAGCTTCGACGCCGCCGACGCGCAGTTCCAGCTGCTGCGCCAGCAGCTTGCGTATCAGCGCGAACAGCAGGCGCAGCAGGAGCTCGGGCAAGCGGTGCAGTCGGGCGACCGGCTCGATCGCAAGGCGGACGTGATCGGCGCGCGCACCGGTGCGAAGCTGCAGCGCGACGAAGCCCTGATCCAGCAGAAGGAGTTCGAGGACAAGATCGACTTCAGCACCATCAACCTGTCGCTGTATCAACTGTCGAAGATCCGTCAGACCGAAATGATCGATGTCGAGGCGGTGTTCCAGAAGCACAGCCCGGGCTTCTTCACCCGTCTGTTCGACGCGATGCGCGTGGGCTGGTACGGCGTGCTGGACCTGTTCATCGGGCTGATGAACGTATGGCCGCTGTGGCTGATCGTGGGGTTGGGGCTGTACGGCCTGCGGCGCTGGAGCGTGTCGCGCCGCAAGTCGCGCACGGTGCCGCCGCCGCCGGCGCCGTGATCCAATTGCCGTGATCCAATTGCCGTGACTCAATCGCCCTGAGCCAATCGCAGGGACCGTCATGCGCAAAGGCGTCATGATGTTGTTCTCGGGACGATGCCGAACGCCGGCATTGTCCCGATTGTCTTGAGCTGCCTATCTGTGCGCAGTTGCTGCCGTGCGGGTTGCGGCAGTGCGCACTGGGGTAAGCTGAGTTCCGACAAACGCCGGGTGCCCCGGCAACACTTCGCCATGGCATCTGTCATCGATGAACCCCGCCAGCACCCGTCAACTCCTCAGCATCGGTCCATGGCGGATCAATCTGGCGCGGGACATGATCACGGGTCCAGAGGGCTCGAGCGGTTTGAACCCGCGCGCGGAATCGCTCCTGTTGCTGCTGTGTCGCTCCGCCAATCTGCTGGTGACGCGCGAGCAGATCCTCGATGGCGTCTGGGCGGGGCGTGTGGTCGAAGACGCCGCCATCAGCAATGCGGTCTGGCAGATACGCAAAGCGCTGGGTGACCACAGCAAAGTGGTGCTGCAGACGCGCTTGAAGCGCGGCTACGTGCTTGTTGTTCCGGAGGGCGCCTGGCAGCTTGAAGATACGCTGTCGTCCGGAGCGACGCACGATCCGTCCGTAGCGCTTGCGCCAGAGCATCGCACCGATGCGCCAACGGCATCCGGGATCGATGCGCCGCATCCACTGTCCGCTTCGACCAAGCCGACGTTCTGGAGTGCATTGCGCGCAATCGCACAGGGTCCTTACCGATGGGCAATGGCTGCGGCGCTGTTGGTCTGCGCGTTATCCGCTTTGCTGTGGGCATGGGCGCCCGCACGCGATGCGTCGGGTCGCATGGTGCTGCGGACCGATGTCGAGCTGACCGTTTTTATCGCGACTCCAAACGATCTGGGTTGGCTCCGTGATGCGGTGTTGCGGACCGTGGTCGAACAGGCGTACTTGCGAGAAACCAGCGTGTTTTCGTTCGAGAAACCACAGCGGCGCAATCCGTTCGCGGGCCCGCATCTGCAGATCGATCTGCAGCCGCAGCGGGGCGGCAACCTGGTCGCCGAGATGTCGATGACACAGGGGCGTGTCGTCGCGAAACAGACGTTCCGCGGGCCACCGAACCAGCTCGCCAGCGCGGTTCGCGCATGGCTGCTGCGTGCGTTGCCGCCCGCATCGGTGAAGCCGACGCCGGCAGGCGACGCGTTCGTGTCCGGACTGATGGCCGAAAACCGGTTCGACAATCAAGCCGCGATCACCGAATACCGCAAAGCGATCGCGCGCGACCCGCGTATGGTCGATGCCAAAATCGCACTGGCCCATCTCCATCTCCGCCAAGGCCGCTGGCGCACAGCGCTCGATCTCATCGATGAAATCGACGGCAATGCCGAGCTGATGGCATCGCAGCGCTGCGAATTGAACATGATTCTGGTGAGGGCCGCCCCTGCGCTGGTCCGTCAGCCGCTGTGCGCGCGCGTCGAAAACGAAATCAAGCTCGATGGTCTGCAACTGCGCGATCTGCTGAGGCAGATCGAAAGCGGCCGTAATCTTCCGCAAGGCCCTGTGGAATGGGACTGGCAGCGCACGCGCGTGGTGTCGGCTTTGATCCAGCTGCGTGAATGGTCGCTCGCATCGGCTGAAATCGACGCGATGGACAAGACCGCGGAGGCTGCCGGCTGGGAACTCAAGCGCGCCGACCTGATCGGCTGGCGTGCGGTGATGAAGTCCTACCAAGGGAAGTGGGACGAAGAGTCTCAGCTGCGGCGTATGGAGTCGGAAAAAGAAGAGGCGATCGGCGATATCGACAGCGCATTGTCCAGCCGTGTGTTTGCGAACCAGGCAAGGCCGCTCGTGCCCGGGCCGGATGTCCAGCAGCAGCGCAAGGCCATGCAGGCGGTCATCGATCGTGCGCGCGAGATCGGCAGCGTCTACAACGAGCTGATCGCCTTGCAGACATTGGCGCGTCTCGATGCCGATGAAAGCGTTGCCTGGGAATCGGAGATGAAACGCATCCACACCCTGGTCGCCGAGAACTACACCTCCATTGCGGGCGCGACCCATCGCTATTTTCTGCTCGATCAAATCCTCATGCAGCGCCGATACCGTCAAGTGATCGATGGCGCTGCGGCGCTTGCGAAAGCCGACAAGGGCCAGTCCGAGGCGACGATATGGAATGTGATGTTGCGCGTCGAAGCGCATTTCGCACGGGACGAGCTGGACGATGCGGTCGCGGTCGTCGACAGCATGGAGAAGAACAGTGTCGACATCGACTATAACGGCGATGCCTGTCTGTTCAGCTGGCTGTTTGCCGAGGCCAGACAGATCGAGCGTTCCCGTCGTTTTCTAAAGCAATGCGAAACAGAGCGCTACGATCGCGGGATGCAGGCCTTCCGGGGCGACCAGGGCCTGTTTGCGCGCGCCAGATTGTTTCAAATCGATGGGCAGCCCGAGCGTGCCTGGCCGACGCTCCTGCCGCGGATCGATGCGCTGCTGGCCACGCCCGATCTCACCGCCAGAGAGGCCGCTTCATTGGCTTTTATGGCGCGTCACGCCACAACGATGCCCGGCGCCGATCGCAAGCGGCTGCAGCAGGCATTGCAGGTGGCGTCTACGGTCGCCACGCGGGACGGTGCCGGTCCGCATCTGCGCTTTGGCGTCCACGTCCTGCGTTGGCGGCTGTGTCGCATGCAGGGACGTGCCGATTGCGGCACCGCTTTGCCCGCCTGGGCGCCGGAAGATCGGTGGGAGGCCAGAATGGCGCAGGACACGCAGACGATGCTGCTCGGCGATCGGAAATCCTGATCGCGTTCACACGGAGTCGTCTTCCGGACAGCGATCCGTTGCAAGCGCCACCGCCGGCTCGCCATGCACTCGGCGCGTGGTCCGGGGTCGCCTCCGCATGCATGCACGCCAAGCGTTTCCGCACCTACGCACAGCACTTGCCTGCGCGCTACAGGGCGGGGTGTCGAAAACCCACCGAAACGCGTTGCTAGTGGCTGCAGGTAGATCTCGGGGAGATCGCATCATCTACCGGCTTCACATAACCCTTCTCGAAGAGCAGATACGCAGTTCAATTTTATGGCTCGCGAATTTTCGGTTTATGGAATCGAATTGTCTTACTGCACTTGAAATTCTATGGTTTATATACATTTTCATAATTAATGACATTTGATTCAATTTTCTTATCTTCTTGAACCAAGTAAATCTTAATACTGTACCCTCCTGGAAACAGGCAATATCTTCTTGCCAACATGTCTTTCTTCCATGATTTTTCAATGCCTTTCTCTGAGCCTATTGTTGAAATAGAAGCATCAGCCGAAGTTCTTGATTTATCTATCATAGAACACAATTTTTTTTCGACACCACTTTCATCTCTAATTAAAAAGATTAGACCCGGCTCGTTCTCTTGAATAGAAAAATTAAATATATCTTTTAGACGTTTTTCTTCATTAGAATTGTTGTTTATTCGCATAATTATTGATTCTTTTTCGTCGCGAATAGAGAGAGCAACTTCTTCATTATTTTGATTGCTACCACAAGCCGACTGTGAAAGCAGGATTCCGATAATAATGATTAAGAAATGAAAAGAAATTTTCATACTGTCACCTCCAAAAAATTGAATTCACACGCGAGACGATTATCATTCGCAGAAAAGCTAATAATTATACCCAGAACAAACTTCCTCGCCCAAGGGGTGGGATGTTCGCCGCTACACTTCGCAGCGCCCTTCGGCCGCTGCTTTGTGAAGCCATTGCAAGCGAAGAGGAATTGAACCTAGTGGAGCGATTAAATTCAGTACGGAGGATCATAAATTCCTTTGTTGACAAATCTTCTATTTTCTTTCGTCAATGCACTATAGTGCTTATCTAACTGTTTTTCTGAATGCATAACTTGCACAGCAGAAAGACCAAACCTTTGGGAGTTTGAAATTTCGTATCGGTCAGCTTCAACTTCTCTCATGTTGTACTCCTGCAACCAATTCTCAGGATTCATTGGTCCGAAAATCTTGAATTGTTTTTCCCAGTGAACCTCAATTTCATGACCTAGTGTTACGCCAAGGTCACTCCACGAGTAGAACGATTCCGGGCCAAGCTCAAGCGTTCCAAATGGATTCATTGTTCCAAAATCATCCATTTCTGGCGAGTAAACAATATTGTAGTTGTCGCCGACAATTTTAAAGTATCTGATGGCGGCAGAAGCAGCCTTCAATTTTTTCTCAGGACTAGGCGATAGCATCCACTGTGCTATTTCCTCCGTAGGAGTACCCGTACTTGATAATTTTTGCTTTGGGCGAGATTTCCCGAGTCTGTAAATTGAACTGTGTATCTGCCCTTTGAGAAGATGCGGCCTTGGCCGCGAGGAGCAGCGACATGGTGTTGAGCAAAGAGACTTTGGACCAGCTGACGGCGGAGTTCAAGACCCCGCAGGATTTGCAATCGGCGT
>JANOXT010000308.1:0-6448 GCA_031418555.1 Lysobacterales bacterium
ACGCCGATTGCAAATCCTGCGGGGTCTTGAACTCCGCCGTCAGCTGGTCCAAAGTCTCTTTGCTCAACACCATGTCGCTGCTCCTCGCGGCCAAGGCCGCATCTTCTCAAAGGGCAGATACACAGTTCAATTTACAGACTCCCAAGCCGCGCTGACCGTACAAAGAACGATAACAACAAAAAGCCCCGCGAATGCAGGGCTTCTAAGTCAAAATTTGTGATTGATTCCAGCGGATTTCATGATCCCATTTGCCGTGTGCCGCGAACGGCAGTGGCAGTTTACGGTAACTTTCTTTTTTCCATTGCTCCAAATTTCATGCGACCCCTTTGCTGATTCCAAAAAAGACCAACCGTGTTTCCGCAGAACTTCCTTAACCTGCTTCTCGTATCCATTCATGCATGAGCGTTTCCGAGCAACTGGTTATATCTCATGCGGGCAAAGGAACGGCGCGGCATATGGTCACGGCCATCGGACAACAGCCCAGGAATCAAGGCCTGAGCTTCCGAAAGCAGCTCTTCCAACGTCGCGGCCTCAACAACCAAGCCCTGAACGTCAGAGCTAGTCCCAACAAAAACCCCTGCTTCTTCATCGCGGATGACATCTACCGCGATGGCAACAGGAACCCCAAATCTGGAAATCATTCGCCCGAAAGGCCAACCTAAGCGATAAAACATGGCAGTAAACCTCCTGATTTACATGCTGATAGACAGGTCGCAAGCGGTAGACCGCGCGGCCGTTAACGTAAGCAACCAGTCCTTCGGCGGCATACGTATAAGGTAAAGTATTGCGTTCCACGGCTCCGATCAAGCTGTTTCATAGAAAAACGTTGATCTACTTGCAGAACGGCCGGTCTCAGTCGATGGAAGGTTGCCGTGCTCTCAAAATGACCTTGCCCGGCTCCCAGAGTTCCCGTGCCAGTCGGCCCGCCACGTTCAGCTTCGCCCCAAATTTCAAAGTGAGAACCACCACTACCGACAGGGCCGCATACTGGCATTCCATGCCCGGATGCCCCGACGCTGGGAACGCCATCGCTTGCGCACTACTCGGTATCGCCACGGGTCAAGCACGCGCGGAGTGAGCGGCCGGACTTGCTCGGAGCTGCCCCATGGCTCATAGTTTCGTTGGTCAAGCGGGCATGCTCTGGGGGCAACTCTGGGGGCAACACCCGAAACCCTTGGGCATGAAATTCACGCAATTCAGTAGCTTACGCGGGCTATTCGATTGCACCCATACTCAATTGTCCAGTCCCACCTACTATCCACGCGGTTGATTTTGATTCCCGAGACGCCAATCGGCGTCCACGACGATCATCGCGGTCCGCAGTGGCACCTATGCGGCCTCCTCCTCCTATCCGACGCCTGCATGGATATCTTCAAGATCTTCACCATTGAGGCCGCGCATCGGCTGCCCCACGTCCCGCCCGGACATAAGTGCGCGCGGCTGCACGGCCATTCTTTCCGGGTCGAATTGCACGTGAGCGGCGAGATCGATCCGCAGACCGGTTGGGTCATGGATTTTGCCGATATCAAGGCGGCGTTCATGCCCTACTACGACCAGTTGGATCATCACTACCTCAACGATATCGAAGGCCTCGACAACCCCACCAGCGAACGTCTGGCGGTCTGGATCTGGCGCCAGCTCAAGCCGGTGCTGCCTTTGCTGAGCGAAGTGGTGGTCCATGAAACCTGCACATCCGGCTGTAGATATCGCGGTTGACTCATCCGCTCTCCCTCACCGAGATGCGCAATCAATGAATTTTTGTAAGAACGTGACTGCTTGAGCGCCCGTTCGTCGGCTTATGTTGCAGCGCAGCAAAAATGGCGTTATGTTGCACCGCACAAATACCGGCATACCCTGCCGGCCAACCAAGCCTCAGGAGCCCGCCATGTACCAGCAGTACAACAACCCTTTCAGCAATCAGTTCAGCAATTCGACCCGCCAGTTCGCAGACACTTCGGCCCAGGTTGGCCGTCTTGCTCTCGAAAATACCCAAGCCGTCTTCGGCCTGCAGCTCGCGACCCTCGAGGAAAACATGAGCGCTGCGTTTGCGTTCTGGGGTGAGCTGGCCGAAGTGCGCGATATGGATGCCTTGAAAACCGTGTGGCCGAAAGGCGTGCAGATTGCCCGCGAAAACGTCGAGCGCAGCATCGTCTCCGGCCAGCAAGTGTTCGGCCGCACCGTGAAAACCAACGAAGCCATCGCCCAGATCGCCAAGGGTCAGTTCGAGACCGTCGCCGCCACCGTGCAGGTTGACGCAGAGAATGTGGACAAGACAGCAGGCCGCAAGGCTTCGCGTTGATTTGAGCCGCCGCCCGCGCCCGCGCGGGTCGCTTCAGCTCTTTCAAACCCGGCAGCGCAGGCTGCCGGGTTTTTTGTTTCCAGAAAGCCATTGGGCGGCGGGCAGCGGGTCGCCGCGCACATAAACGGAACCTTTCAATGAACAACCCCGCAGCAAGCTACGGGGTATCGAACAGCATGAGCCAAAAGCTAACGCCGCAAGCGGCGGGGAATATGACCCGAAGAGATTCAAAAATAACGATTGCTCAAATTTTGAATTCAATTCAATATTTGAGTTCCAACGCTGATCAGTTGCCCGTCATGAGTACCAAAGATCGCCGCCTGCGCGAGCGCGGCGAACGCGAACATCGCTTTCTAGACAAGGCACAGGCCTTGATCCAGCGTGACGGACTGCTGTCCCTGCAGATGTCCCGTATCGCCGAAGAATGCGACTACGCCATCGGCACGCTCTATCAGCATTTTGCCAGCAAGGAAGATCTGCTGGTGACCCTCGCGACCCGCAACTGTCTGAGCCGGGTCGATCTGTTCGAGCGCGCAGCGCGTTGGCAAGGCCCAAGCCGTGAACGCATGGTGGCGATCGCCTTGGCCGATCTGATGGTCATCCGCGAGCAGCCCGAGCACTTCCGTCTGGCCCAGTTCGTCTGGACCGATGTGATCTGGGGCGCAGCATCCGCGCAGGCCCGGCAACGCTCGCTCGAGGCCAGTGCGCCGCTGGGGGCGATGATCGACGGCATCGTCGAGAGCGCGATCGCTGCTGGCGATTTGCGCGCCGATATCGGTCTGTCGCCGCAGGCCGTAACGATCGGGCCTTGGACGCTATGCCTGGGAATGCATACGCTCAGCCACACCGAGGGACTGCTCGAAGCGCATGCGCTGGGCGATCCCTACCGGCTGCTGATGAAACATCTGCATTTTTTGCTGAACGGCTATGGATGGCAGCCGCTGTTCGATCCCGCCGACGATGCCGCCCTGGACGCGCTCAGCACGCGGCTCTGCCAAGCGGTTTTCGACAATGCATGTCCACAGCGTCATCCCGATACCGGCACCCCCGCCGCCGCGATCGCACATCGCTCCGAGGTTTCCCCATGACCGACCACAACGATCCCATCTTCCCTGATGAGCCCCGATTCAATCAGGTGCCTGTCAAAGATGCCCCTCTCGATAATCGCGGCGCAGCGTCGCGCAAGCCGTCTTCGAAAAAAAGAATGCTCTGGATGCTGCTCGGCGCGATCGTGTTGTTCGGCGGCGTGTTCGGCGTGAAAGCTTTCATGAGCGCGGGCATGAACCAGTTTTTCGACACGATGCCTCAGCCGCCAGCGTCGGTCAGCGTCGCTGTTGCCAAAGCAGAGCGTTGGCGCGATGGCGCGGAGGCGGTCGGCACCTTTGTCGCGGTGAATGGCGCCGATGTCACCACCGAGGCCGGCGGGGTGATCCGCGAGATCCTGTTCAATCCCGGTCAACGCGTGAAAGCGGGCACCGTACTGGTCCGTCTGAATACCGCCAATGAAGAAGCCACGCTGCGCGCGCTGGATGCGGCTGCGAAGCTTGCGGTCTCGCAGCGCGACCGCTGGCGCGAGCTGGGCCAGCAGAAACTCGTATCGCTGGCCGATGTCGAGCAGCGCGCCGCCGATGCCGCATCGGCACTCGCGCAGGTCGAAGCGCAGCGTGCGTTGATTGCGCAGAAAACCATCCGCGCACCTTTCGACGGCACCTTGGGTATCCGCAAGGCGAACCTCGGTCAGTTCATTGCGCCCGGCAGCCCGATCGTCAATCTGCAGTCGATCAGCCCGATCTTCCTGGACTTCAGGCTGCCGCAGCAGCGCATGGATCAGCTGGTTGAGGGCGCGACGATCCGCGCAACCGTCGACTCGCTGCCGGGCAGGATCTTCGATGGTCGGATCACTGCGATCGAGCCGCTGATCGATACCGAAACCCTCAGCGTCAAAGTGCAGGCTACCTTCGCCAACGGCGACAGCGCACTGCGTCCCGGTACCTTTGCCAAGGTCGGTTTCGACCTCGGCGGCGAGCAATCGGTGATCGTGATTCCGCAGACCGCCGTCAGCTTCAACCCCTACGGCAACGCCGTGTTCGTGATCCGCGAAACACGCTATGGTCCGGACGAGAAAGGCATGGACGGCAATCCGCTGACCGGCGTCAAACTCGTGGTCCAGCAGCGCTTCATCAAGACCGGCGCCACGCGCGGCGATCTGGTCGCGGTGACCGATGGTCTGAAACCGGGCGAACGAGTCGTCACCAGTGGTCTTCTGAAACTGCGCAACGATGCCGTTGTGACCATCAACAACAAAGTGCAGCCGTCAGCCGATTCCGCGCCGAAGCCCGATAACAGCTGACTCGACAGCGCGCGCCGTAACCATGCCCATGTCCATGTCCATTGCCTCAACGCACCCTGCGCCGCCCGCGACTCACGGGAGAACACGATGAAATTCACCGATATCTTCATCAACAAGCCCGTGCTCGCGGTCGTCGTCAGCCTGTTCATTCTGCTGTTCGGCCTGCGCGCATTCAACTCGCTCAACGTGCGCGAGTATCCCGAATTGCAGAACGCGGTCGTCGACGTGAACACAACGTATTTCGGCGCCGATGCAGATCTCATCCAGGGCTTCATCACCACGCCGCTGGAGCGCGAGATCGCCAGCGCGGAAGGCATCGAATACCTCACCTCGTCCAGCGCGGCGGGCGTCAGTACGATCAAGGCGTATATCCGTCTCGATCAGGATCCGAATGAAGCCCTGACCCAGATTTCGGCCAAGATCAACAAACTGCGCGGACAGCTGCCGCAGGAATCCGAAGATCCGGTCATCGATCTGCAGCAGGGCCAACAGATCGCGGCGATGTACGTCTCGTTCGCGAGCGAACGTCTGAACAACAACCAGATCACCGATTATCTGACCCGCGTGATCCAGCCGAAGCTGGTCACGGTGCCGGGTGTGCAGCGTGCCGACATTCTGGGCGCCGGCTCGTTCGCGATGCGCGTCTGGCTGAAACCCGATCGCATGACCGCGCTGAAAGTCACCGCCAGCGACGTCGACGCCGCGCTGCGCAACAACAACGTGCTGTCCGCGCTGGGTTCCACCAAGGGCCAGATGGTGTCGGTGGATCTTACCGCGCGCACCGATCTGCGCACGCCGGAAGAATTCCGGGGACTGGTCATCCGCGAGGAGAACGGCGCCATCGTGCGTCTTGGCGATGTCGCCGACGTGGTGCTGGGCTCCGAAAATTACGGCACGTCGGTGCGCATCAACGGTCAGGCCGCCACATTCATGGCGATCTACGTATCGCCGGACGCCAACTCGCTGGATGTGATCAAAGCCGTGCGCAAAGCGTGGGATGCGGACATTATCCCGCAGCTGCCCGAAGGCATGGTCGGCACGATTCCCTACGACAGCACCAAGGCCATCCAGGACGCGATCGACGAAGTCATCAGCACCATCATCGAAGCGGTCACCATCGTGATCGTGGTCATCTATCTGTTTCTGGGGTCGTTCCGCAGCGTGCTGATTCCCGCAGTGACGGTGCCGCTGTCGCTGGTCGGCACTTTGTTCCTGATGTTAATCATGGGCTTCACCATCAATCTCCTGACTTTGCTGGCGATGGTGCTGGCGATCGGCATCGTGGTCGACGATGCGATCATCGTGCTGGAGAACATCCACCGTCATATCGAAGAAGGCATGTCGCCGCGCGATGCGGCGATCCGCGGCGCGCGCGAGCTCGCATGGCCGGTGGTGGCGATGACCACAACGCTCGTTGCCGTGTATCTGCCGATCGGCTTCCAGGGCGGCCTGACCGGCGTGCTGTTCACCGAGTTCGCGTTCACGCTGGCCGGCTCGGTGCTGCTGTCGGGCGTGATCGCACTGACGCTGTCGCCGATGATGAGCGCGAAGATGCTCAAGCCGCATGCCGATGGCGGCAGCAGCCGGTTTCAACGCTGGCTCGATGCACGCTTCGACCGTCTACGCCATGGCTATCAGCGCAAACTGCACAGCGCGCTCGATACCAAGGGCGTGATCGCGGTGTTCGGTGCCATTGTCTTTGCCTCATGCATCTTCCTGTACACGCTGTCACCGAAAGAACCGGCACCGCCGGAGGATCAGGGCTTTATTTTCTCGATCGGCAGCGCCGATCCATCGGC
>JANOXT010000309.1:0-3170 GCA_031418555.1 Lysobacterales bacterium
CCGGCGGCAAGATTGCGGTGTACACCGGCTTGATGGAAAATCTGCAATTGACCGATGCCGAACTTGCTGCGGTGATGGGTCACGAAATCGCGCACGCACTGCTGCGCCACGGCGCACAGCGGATGTCGCAGCAGAAACTAGGCCAGCTTGGCCAGATGGCCGGCGCGATGAGCGGCATGGACCCGCAATCGCAGCAGATGATGCAGGCAGCGATGGGCTACGGATTTCTGCTGCCGTACGCGCGGAAACATGAAACCCAAGCCGATGCCGTTGGCCTGATGCTGGCCGCCGCCGCGTGCTTCGACCCGCAGCAATCGGTGCCGTTGTGGGAGCGCATGGGCGCAGCCAGCGGCGGTCAAGCGCCGCCGGAGTTCTCTTCCACCCATCCGAATCCCGGCACGCGCATCCAGAATCTGCAGGCGCTGATGCCCAAGGCGATGGAATACCGCCAGAAGTTCTGTCGTGAAACCGGGGCGCGCTGAGCCGGCATCGCGACGCCCATTCGCGGTTCGCGGCCTGTTTGCCGCCGCGGCCGCAGTGATGTCGCTCGCGGCCTGCGCCGTCGACAACGGCCGCGACGCCCCCGGTTCATCGCTGTACGCCCATCCCCAGCGCGTTGCGATCGAAGGCTACAGCGACCACGCCATGGAACCGTTCCTGAGCCGGGATGGCCACAATCTGTTCTTCAACAACCTCAATCATCCTTCGGTCGACACCAATCTGCACGTCGCGGAGCGGATCGATGCAACGCGGTTTCGCTACAAGGGCGAGCTGCATGGCGCCAACACTACGGCGTTGGAAGGTGTCGCCAGCATGGACCGCAGCGGCAACCTCTATTTCGTCTCGCTGCGCGATTACGAGAAAACCTTTTCGACGATTTTTCGTGGCAAGTATGTCGATGGCGTCGTGACCGGCGTGACGCATGTTCCAGGCATCTCACGGCACCAATCCCGATACGTGAATTTCGATGTCGACGTCAGTCCCGATGGCGACCACCTGTATTTCGTCGACGGACGTTTTGGCCTGCTCGGGCCGCAAACCGCGGATATCGTCGTCGCCGAACGGCGCGGCGCGGAATTCGCGCCTTTGCCCGACAGTGCGGACCTTCTACGCAACGTCAACACCGATGCGCTGGAATACGCACCGTGCATTTCCGCGGATGGGCGCACGCTGTTGTTCACCCGGATGCGTGCGAGGCTCGGTGCTCGCCCTTCGATTTTCGTGGCGCGACGCGACAGCGTCGCCGAACCGTTTCGGCCAGCCGAAAAACTGGTCGCCCTGGATGGACATGTGGAAGCGCCGACGCTGTCCGTCGACGAGCGCAGCGTTTATTACCACAAGAAAGAAGGCGATAGATTCGTTATCTTCATGGCGAGTCGATCAATATCTGTTGATCCGTAGCCCACTCCCTGCGTAGCAATAGACGGGCAGGCCGTCAAATATCTCTTACGACATCCTGGCTGCCGCGCTGATGCTCAAGCAGAGGAGTATCAGCAGGCGTTCTGCAAGCAAGCCGGTAGCTAAGGCTTTTACTTTTGCAGGTTTTGTAGGAGCGACGCAAGTCGCGAAGCTGGTGATTTTTCAGCGCGCGATTCGATGGCAATCATGATATCGCTCGCTGCCGATGATGATCGGCTTGCGAAATGTTATCGCGGCCGATCCGCTGCGGGCTTCGCGACTTCCGTCGCTCCTACAGCAGCCAAGTGCTTCGCGACTTGCCTCGCTCCCGCAAAAAAAAGCAAAAAACGCTGCTGGGGTTGCGGGTTTTGAACCGCGTGGACGCGAGCAGCAGTGCTAACGCGGTCGCCAGAGCCAGAGTGCATTGGGTGCAGCTACGCTCACATGGCCTCGCTTTTTGTAGGAGCGACGCAAGTCGCGAAGCTGGTGATTTTTCAGCGCGCGATTCGATGGCAATCATGATATCGCTCGCTGCCGATGATGATCGGCTTGCAAAATGTTATCGCGACAGATCCGCTGCGGGCTTCGCGACTTCCGTCGCTTCGACAGCAGCCAAGTGCTTCGCGACTTGCCTCGGTCCCGCAAAAAAGCAAAAACGCTGCTGCGGTTACAGGCTTTTGAACAGCGTCGATGCGAGCAACAAAACGAAAGCGGTGGCGAGCAGCCAGAACGCATTCGGCGCGGCCACGCTGAGATAACCGAGTTTTCCGGCGATGCCTGCGCTGCCCAGCAGCAGAGACACCAGCCATGCGGCGGTGCTGGGTTGGCTGAGTTTGATCATCGTGTTGGTCGTCTTGCGCAATCGGGCCGTGGATTCTAAACGGACGCACACTTCAGAAACTCATGAACATCCCGCCGTTCACCGGAATATTCGCGCCGGTGATGAAGCCCGCGTCATCGGCGGTGAGAAATTCCACCGTGCGCGCGATCTCCGACGGTTTGCCCAAGCGACCTACCGGCACGGTCTCGACGATGCCTGCGCGGATGTCTTCGGGGATGGCCATCACCAGCGCGGTTTCGCAGTAGCCGGGCGAGATCGAATTCACGGTCACGCCCTTGCGCGCGACTTCACGGGCCAGCGCCATGGTGAAGCCGTGCATGCCGGCCTTCGCCGCGGAATAGTTGGTCTGCCCGAACTGTCCGGTCTGGCCGTTGACCGAGCTGATGTTGACGATGCGGCCGAAGCCCCGAGTGATCATGCCGTCCACTGCATGCCTGCACATGTTGAACACGCTGTCCAGATTGACGTTCATCACCGCATCCCACTGCGCTTTGTCCATCTTGCGCAGGGTGCCGTCGCGGGTGATGCCCGCAGCGTTGACGAGAATGTCGAGTGACCCGTGACCGGTTTCGATCTTGCGCACCAGCGCGGCGCAGCTGTCGAAATCGCTGGCGTCCAGTGCCTCGAAACGGATATCGAGGCCTGCGGCATCGCGTTCGAATGCGGCGATGCGCTCGGCGCGCGCGTCCAGATCGGCTGCGATCACCGTACAGCCCGCGTGGGCAAGCGCCTTGCAGATTTCCGTACCGAGCCCGCCGATGCCACCGGTCACGACGGCTACGCGTCTGTTCATTCAATCGAGTCTCGAAAAAAGTCCGTCTTCGCTGCGCACAGCCGAAGAGAGGCGCGGCGCTGCAGGGTCAGCGACGTATGGAGGTTTTACTCGTCGTGGGCCTTGCTGGCGCCGGCTTTATCTGCGGGCTTGGTGGAA
>JANOXT010000310.1:0-12389 GCA_031418555.1 Lysobacterales bacterium
CTTTGCGGCGTTCGACTACCCCCAAGGGCATCGCGTGCGCCTGCGCACGACCAATGGACTGGAGCGGATCAACCGCGAACTCAAACGCCGCACCCGCGTGGCCTCGATCTTCCCCAACAGTGCGTCATGCTTGCGACTGGTCTCGGCTCTGCTAGCCGAATTCGACGAGGAGTGGATGACCGGAAAAATCTACCTGACACTCAAACCTTAAAATCCGTCAACCGTGCGGAACCGCATTGCAGGGTTTTACAGAAAAAATGTTGCACAACCTGGCCCAAAACCAGCCGCCCCAAACGAAACGAAACCCCACACCGCAAGCATTGACCAGCCCCAACATAACGCACGCCCCGCATCGAAATCAGGCACACACAAAGGCTATGCAAACAACTCACATCACCCACACTGCAACAACCGACAGGGCCGGAATACAGCCCAGTGCGCCCATCGTTTAACGTGTCAGCGCCAGCCGCTCAGCCGCATGTTCGTGCGCATTGCGGAATACCCGGCCTTTTAGAAAAGACATCGACGATGCAGCATGGCGGCTTCCAGCAACGGCGTAATCGCCTGCGGCGGTTACGCCCTACGCGCCCAGCCTGAGTTCGCAATAGCGACGCTGGGCTTGTCAGCCCAGCCTGCTTCACGGGTCGTGCGACAGATGCGCGATGGCGGCGGTCGCGGCTTCGCGGTCGTTGTCGTCGAATGCGGTGACGTTCACGCGTTCGACTGTTGCGGTATCGATACAGCGGACATTGACGCTGTAGCCGTCGGGATGGCTGCGCGGCACGTAGAACGCTTTCACGCCGCAGTGACGGCAGAACAGGTGGCGCGCGGCGCCGGTGTTGAAGCGGTATTCGGCGAGCGCGTCGTCGCCGCAGAGCAGCCGGAAACGCGAGGCCGGTACGATCAGATGCAGGAAGCCGGTCATCCGGCAAATCGAGCAGTTGCAGTCCAGCGCTTCGATCGCGGCCGGCGCATCGACTTCAAAACTGACCCGGCAGCAGTGGCAGCTGCCGCGATGGGTGACGAACGTGATCGACATCGTTTCAGTCCTTGCCTTTGCCTTTGCCCTTGGCCTTCCCACGGCCATGGCCGTGTTCACGGTCGCTTTGGCCGGGGCCGTGGTGTCCATGATCGTCGTCATCGCGCTTGCCGTGACCTTTGCCGCGACCGGGAAAGTCGTCTTCAAGATCGCGGTCGAGGTCGATCGGCCGTCCCCAGCGATCGTAGCTGGGCACCATGCCGCGCTTGAGCCGATGGAATTCGGCCGAACCCGGTTTGATCCCGAGCTGTTTGGCGATGGCGCCCCAGCCTTTGCCATGATCGCGTTCCCACAGTTCGACCACCTGGCGGCACGGTTGGCCGGCCAGTTTGGCCAGCGCACAGGCGAAATAGACATCGCCCGGCGCCCAGCGGCGGCGGGTCAACAGCTCAATCACCAAGTCGCGCGGCGCGCCGTGGTAGCGCACCAGTTCGTCCACGAACGGGTCGCGATAGCGGCCGCCATAGCGGTTGATGTCGCTCAGCCAGGTGTCCACCCATATATCGCCACTGCGCGGATTCCAGCCGAAGCTGAAGTCCTGGGCATGGGCGGTATGCATGTTGAGGCCAAGCGCGAGCAGTGAGATTGCGATGAGTCTGCGCATGGCGCGGTTGTCCTGATGCGGTGTGCGTGGCCGCCATCATCCGGCGAAGCGGGTGGAGGTGTCTACCAGCGGGTATCGAACCGCAACATCGCGAGAAAGCCATGAACAGCAACGCGCCGCGGAACACCGCGGCGCGTCGGGGAAACGCACGATGCGCGAAGCGTCAGTCGTCGTCGTGCCAGCGACGGCCCACTTGGTGCCGGTCGCGGTGACGACGGTCGTTGTAGCCGTAGTCGCGGTC
This sequence comes from Lysobacterales bacterium, assembly GCA_031418555.1. Taxonomy (GTDB): domain Bacteria; phylum Pseudomonadota; class Gammaproteobacteria; order Xanthomonadales; family Xanthomonadaceae; genus Lysobacter_I. Next base: position 1,885 of record JANOXT010000310.1, read on the forward strand.
GTCGTCGTTGCGATAAGCGTTGCGATCGTCGTCATCGCGGTCGTAGCGCGGGTCGTAGTATTCGACTCTGCAGCGACCACGGCTGTCGCAACGCTGGCGGCTGTAGCGGCCGTAAGGGTCGCGGACAAAACCGCTGCGGCTGTCGTTGCCGCGGTTGCGGTGATAGCCATACGCGTTGCCGCGCGGCTGATGACGGTAGTACACGGGGCGACCGCGATAGTCGCGCTCGACGATCAGGCGGTCGTTGTAGCCATCGTCGCCGTAGCGGTAGTAGGGCTGGCCGCTGCGGAACACGATGTCGGCGACATCGACGATCACGCGGGTCAGGTCGTCGTCGGCGCGCGCAGGGGCGGCGAACAGCGCGCCTGTACCCAGAGCGGCGGCCAGGGCAGCGGGGGCGAGCCAGCGTGCGAAGAAGGACATGGGAATCTCCAGAAGGCCGCAACAGCGCGGTTCGGTGGCGACGATGCCGCTTGGCCCGTGAACACCGATTTAACCTTTGCAGGTGAACCGGAATGGTTCACTCCGCGCTCAGCCGGCCAATAGCGATCGGATTGCAGCCGGCAATTCTGCGGGTTCGCGCACGCTGCGCATACGCTCCAGCGCGGACGGCGCTGCGGTTTCGGTTTCGTGCGCCCAGGTGATGCGGTAGGGCATGTGCACGCCGCAGCCGCCGAGCTCAAGCACCGGCACGATGTCCGAACGCAGCGAGTTGCCGATCATCGCAAAGTGTTCCGGGGCCACTGCGCATTCGGTCAGCAAGCGGTTATAGGTGGCGACATTTTTTTCGCTGACGATCTCGATTCGCTGGAACAGATCCGACAGGCCCGAGTCGCGCACTTTGGCCTCCTGATGGAACAGATCGCCCTTGGTGATCAGCACGACCGGCCGCTCGCGCGCGATGTCGGTGACCGCTTCGCGGATGCCCGGCAGCAGTTCGGACCGGATGCTGCAGCAGAGATTTTCCCAGTTCTACAATGCGGTGCAGATCGTGCGCGGAGATCCGCGCGTCGGTGATTGCGACGGCGGCTTCGATCATCGACAGCGTCATGCCCTTCACGCCGTAGCCGAACAGCGCGAGGTTGCGCGTCTCAATGGCGTATAGCCGGTCGTAAGCGTCGTCCAGATCGATATAGCCGGAGACGATGCGCTCGAAGCTGTGCTGCGCCTCGCGGTAATAGTCTTCGCTGCGCCACAGGGTGTCGTCGCCGTCGAAGCCGATGAGTTGCAGGTCGCGGGTCATGATGGGCGGTGATCCTCAATGGGAAGCGTTCGCGGCGTGCGGCCTACGGCAGAGTGGTCCGCAGCTTGTCGGTCATCGGTACCGCGTCGGCGGGCCGCAGCGGCGGCGGCGACAGTGCCGCTTTGTAGGCGCGATACAGCAGCTGGACTTTCTGCAGATAAGCCTGCGTTTCCTTGTAGGGCGGCACGCCGTCGTAGCGGGCGACCGCGCCCATGCCGGCGTTGTAAGCAGCGATCGCCAGCGCGGGATCGTTCTTGAAGCGCTTGAGTAACATCCTGAAATAACGCGCGCCGGCGTCGATCGACTGCGCTGCGGAGAACGCATCCTTCACGCCGTATTCCAGCGCGGTCGCCGGCATCAGCTGCATCACGCCCTGCGCGCCTTTGGGCGATTCGGCCGTTTCGTCGAAGCCGCTTTCGGCGTGCGCGATCGCGCGCAGCCAGGCATCGTCGACGCCGGTTTTTTTCGCAGCGGCCTTGAACAGTTTGGCGTGGCGGTCGAGCTTGGGCGTGTCGATCTTGCCAAGCCCTTCATGCGCCGGTTCGCCTTGCGGCGTTTCCACCGTGAAGCGCAGATAGACCCGCGCGCCGGGCAGATTGCGGGTGCCGTAAACCAGCTTGCCGTCCTGCTGGCGCTCGTACAGCGTGCCGCTGAAGACGCCCATCTCTCCCCAGAGGTTGGGCGTTTGCGCGGCGCTGTCGTCGATCTGCTTCGGTTCGCACTTCGATCCCGGTTCGGCCGCGGTGGACAGGCTGACGGTGCCGGCGCGAACGCAGCGATAGACCGTGCGCGCCTGCGCCGACAGCGGCAGAGACGCCAGCATCAGCGAGGGCAGGAGCAGAGCCAGTAAAGGCGGCGGAGGCGGCAGTCGCGACATGGCGCATAGTCTCATGCGCCGCCCGTTACTCTGGCTTTGCGCGTAGCATGGCGCGGGTTCGGCCGGGAAGTGCGAACACTCCCGCGTCGCGTCCGGCCTGTTTCAGTCGCCCGTCCCGCTCCCTTCGCAAGGTCGCCGCTATCGCGGAACGACCGTTGGAGCGCGCATGCCCGACGACAGCCCCGATGCGGGATATCGCACCCGCATCATCGATGTCCATCTTCCCGGAGACGATTACAGTATCCGCGCGTTGATCGACCGGCAGCAGTACGCCGATCCCGATGGCCTGGCCGAACAGGCCGGCATCAGCTCCGCGCAGTGGAGTCTGTTCGGGCAGATCTGGCCGGCGGGCCGCGTGCTTGCCGCGGCGATGGCGGGGTTCGATGTCGCCGGAAAACGCATCCTCGAAATCGGCTGCGGTCTTGGGCTGTCGAGCCTGGTGCTGCAGCGTCGACGCGCGGACATCACCGCCAGCGATCATCATCCGCTCGTCGAACGCTTCCTGCGCGGCAATGCGCAACGCAATGGACTGCCGATGGTCGTTTACCGCGATCTGCCGTGGCTGATCGCCGATCGCGCGCTGGGGCGGTTCGATCTGATCATCGGCAGCGATGTGCTGTACGAAGCCCGGCATGTCGCGCAGTTGGCCGCGCTGCTGCAAAGGCATGCGCACGACGGCGCCGAAATCATCATCGCCGACCCTGGCCGCGGATTCGGCAACCCTTTGAGTCAAGCGCTGCGCGGCCAGGATTATCGCGTGGACGAAGCGCGCTGCGCATTCGAAGGCACCGATCGCGCGCCGTATCGAGGGCGCCTGCTGCACTATCGCCGTTGAAGTCGCCGTTGAAGTCGCCGCTGCAATCGTTGTCGATCTTCCCGCTTGCGCGTTTCAGCGCGCAGCGTCTTCCTGCGCCCAAGTGCGCGTACTGCCGCTGCGACGCATGCGATAGCGTTCATGTTCGTCGTGCGCGGTGCCGTAACGGCTGACTTCTGTCGTTTCGAGCATGTCGACCGCACCGGTGTCGCGGCGGAAGACCAGTACGCCATCCCTGCGGAGCGTGAGATCGGCAGGGCGCGCCTTGCGGACATCGGCTTTCGTCTCGCCGTCGGTCAGTTCGTCGACAAGCGCCCACAGCGCTTTGGGATCGCCCGTGGCGTCCAGCGTCTGCGACCAGCGGATGCGCGCCAGATCCGGCGCGCCATCGACCAGACTGAGCGTGTACTCGCGGCTGGCGGGCAGCGACATGCCCTCGTTCGGCGAGTCCATCGGTTCGGCATCGCGATAACGCTTGCCCACTTCGAGTGTCTTGGCGACGAACGCGGTCATGGTCTTCGGCTGCGCATTGGCCATGGTTTCGACGCTGTTCGCGGTGATGATGCTGTCCATGGACGCCTTGAGGCTGTCCTGCGCGATCCTGATCGCCGCCTCCCGATCGACCTTCGAGATTTTCGGATCGGCATTTTTGAACATGTTCGGCAGATTGGCGATGAAGATCGGCAGCATCTCGGCGCGCACCTTGTCGACCAGCGCCTGCAGATTACTCACCCGGCGGTAGTGCCCATTGCGGTCCAGTTCGATCCTGACCTTCATGCCGTCGAGCTTGTCCAGCAGCGGCGCGATCGCGTCGACCATGCTGCGGTCGCCTTGCACCGCTTCGATGCGGCTGTCGCGCGTGACCCAGGTTTGCGCATAGCCCGCAGCGCCGGCTTCATCGATGCGGACATCGGTGTGGTCGGTGGTGCGACGGGTGCTGGATGCGCCGTTCTCGATGTCGCGGACGACCGATTCGGTGTCGTAGGTCGCGATATCGCCGGGCTTCCCGCCGACGGGCCAGCGCACCTGCTCGGCGGCGTTTGCGAAGACGGGCGCGGCAGCGAGCAGCAGCGAGGACAACAGCCAGACGATGCGGCGTGGGATGAGGTTGGGTGAGATGAGCATCGGCGTTCCTGCCATAGATGGATATATAGATGGATACATATAGATGGATACAGGGTGCTGCGTTTATGCGCCGCGCGAGATCAACTCGCGCATGCGTTTGAGTTTCGGCGCCACGATCGGCACCGTCAGCATAGTGCTGGCCAGCGCCATCAGCAGCAATGCGGTGAACGTGCTGCTGGTGATGATGCCCTTATCCAGTAGCACCGTGGCGAAAATGATCTCGATCAACGCTTTGGTCTGCAGCAACCAACCGATGATCGAGGCTTCGCCAGGTTTCCATTTCAGAATCCTGCCGGCAATGTGGATACCCGCTTGTTTGCCGGCGATCTGCATCACCAGGAGAAAACCCGCCGCCAGGAAGACCATAGCGCCGCCGACTTCCCAGTTGGTGCGCAGACCGGTGCTGAGGAAAAACACGGGCATCATTACCAGCAGCACGTTGTGGCGGAGCACATCGAGCTTCTTCTGCTCGAACCAGTGGTGATCCATCACAACACCGGCCAGGAAGGCACCCACCATATAGTGCAATCCGGACCAGTCAGCACCGAAGGACACTACGGCAAGCCAGATCAGCGCGACATACCAGCGGTCGCTTTCGGGCAACCGCAGCATGAACTTGCGGAACAGCCAGCAGGCAGGCACGAAAAGCGCGATGAAGATGCCCTGACGCCCTAATCGATCCCAATCCATCACCACGATGGCGAGAACAGCCCAGATTGCGATGTCGTCCAGGCTTGCGTAGCGCAGGATCCGCTGGCCCAGCGGTTGGCGCAGGATCTCCAGCTTTTCCATCAACAGCACAAGTATCGGCAGCGCGGTCACCGCCGTCCCCATGCCGATGCCGAGGACGAACTGCCAAGGCTGCGCTTTCTCGCCGATCCAACCGCCGAAGTTAAGCAGCGTCATCGCCGCGATGCTGCCGAACAGCAGCGGCACGCCAAGCGCCATGCCTGCGGTCACGGTGCTTTCGCGCCGCTGTTTCCAGGCCTCGCCGAGGTCGAGTTCGATACCGGCCAGCCAGACGAACAGCATGACCGCCCACCACGCCACGCCGTTGAGCGACTGGATCACGTCTTTGGTGAATACGAAAGTGTAGTAGTCGGGAAAGATCGCACCGAGCACCCCAGGCCCCAGCAGAATGCCGGTGACGATCTGCACCACCACCAACGGCGCGAAATAATCGGTGCGCCCAAGCCGCCAGATCAGATATGGCACCGCAAATATAATCGCCATAGCGATCAGAAACAGTTCGGTGGTGGAAATGGCGTGAGGCATATACGAGCCAGTGAAAATGAATGAATGCCAAGAATAGCGGAGCGTCAACTCATGGCAAAGCTGAATTGGCGGAGTAGGGCGGTGTCCGCACGCATGCTACCCTCTGGCCGATGATCCGGACGCCCATGCCCCCATCTTTTCTATATCCCAGTCTTTCGGTGACGGCGTTGATGCTGGCCCTTGCGGCGTGCGCCACCCCGTCTCCGCCTCCGAAACCTGCTGTCATCGTCGCCGCGGCCGATACCGTGGCGCCTGCGCCTGTCGAAGCGCTGCTGCCGAAAGTGCCGCAGCCGCAAGAACGTCCGGTGGCACCGCCATCGGTGACCGATCCTGCGATTCCTCGCGAACAGCGCATCGCCGCGTTCGTCGATTACACCGCGAAAACCTATGGCATCGAGCCGCAGCGCATTCGCGATGCGTTGGCGCAGGCCGAATACAAGCAGAGCATCATCGATGCCATCACCCGCCCCGCCGAGGCGGTGAAACCCTGGCGCGATTACCGCACGATCTTTCTCACCGCTGCGCGCATCGACGCTGGCCGCGTCTTCTATGCCGAGAATCGCGATGCACTCGACAAGGTTTCGGCGCAGACCGGCGTGCCGGCCGAATATATCGTCGCGATCATCGGCGTGGAAACTTTTTACGGCCGCAATACCGGCAGCTACCGCGTGATCGATGCGCTGTACACGCTCGCTTTCGACCACCCCAAGCGCGCGCCGTTTTTCGCCGGCGAACTTGCGCAGCTGTTCGCGTTGACCGCGCAGGAGCCGCAGCTCGATCCGCTTGTGCTCAAGGGCAGCTATGCCGGTGCGATGGGCATGGGCCAGTTCATGCCGTCCAGCTATCGACTGTGGGCGAACGACGGCGACCGCGACGGGCGCCGCGATCTGCTCACTCACAAGCCCGATGTGTTCGCGTCGATCGCCAACTATTTCGTCGTCCACGGCTGGCAGCCCGGCGGCCCGGTGGTGGCGCGGGCGACGTTCGATGCGCGCCAGGCGGAATTCGTGCCCGAGAATCTGGAGCCGGTGCATGCGCTGCGGGCGCTGGCCGCGCGCGGTTACCGGCCGATGGCCGGAGAACCGGTCGGCGAGGGTGCGACCGTGGTAAGTCTGGAAGGCGATGCTGGCCGCGAATACTGGCTGGGCTACCGCAACTACTACGTCATTACCCGCTACAACCGTTCGCCGATGTACGCCCTGGCCGTGCACCAGCTGGCGCAGGCGATCCGTGCCGGGGCGCAGCCATGAGCGCATTCAGCCGCAGCGCCGCAGTGCGCTTCGCGGTGTTTGCCGTTGCGCTGTCCGCGCTGAGCGCCTGCGGCTCCGCGCCGACGAAGTCCAAGCCGCCGCAGTCCAAGCAAGCGCATGCGTCGACCGATGCGGTTCAGGCGGCCTCCGACGCGCCGGCGCGCTCGCCGTATGCGCCCGCGGCTGAAGACCCGGGCAAACGCGGCGATTACGTCGCCGGCGGCCTGTATGCGCCGCATATCCAGGACAGCGCGCCCGCCGAGATTCCCGATATCGACGCGATCCCCGAGCCGGAAGTGAAGATCGAGCCGCGTTCGCGGGTCGGCAACCGCAGCTATGCCGTGCTGGGCAAGCGCTATCAGATCCGCGATTCCGCCGAAGGCTATGTCGAAGCAGGCATGGCTTCGTTCTACGGCAAGAAATTCCACGGCCGGCTGACCTCGAACCAGGAGGTGTACGACATGTACGCTTTCAGCGCCGCGCACAAGACGCTGCCGCTGCCCAGCTATGCGCGGGTGACCAATCTGGCCAACGGCAAATCGGTGATCGTGCGGGTCAACGACCGCGGACCGTTCCACGCGGGCCGCATCATCGACCTCAGCTATGCGGCAGCGACCAAGCTTGGCTTCACCCAGCAGGGCACCGCGCGGGTCGAAGTGCACGCCCTGACCTCGGCCGATGGCCGTGGCAATCGCAGCGCACGCAGCCGTCCGCCGCCGCCGGCCGAACCCCCGCGCCCCCCGGTGGCCGATACGTCGGTATCTGCCGATGAATTCGAGCGCTGGATGCGGACCAGCGGCGTCCGTTTCGCCTCGGGTAAGCCGGGCGACGCCAAGCCTGTCGATGTCATGCCGCCGGCGCAGAATCATGCACGAGCAAGCGCACGGGAGGGCGAACAGGTGCAGTTGCAGCTGGCGTCGTTCTCGGCGCGCGACAACGCCGAGCGTGCCCGGGACAAGTTGCAGGCAGGCGGTGTAGAAGCACTGCGGATCGACGAGGCCACGGTCAACGGCCTGCCGGTGTGGCGCCTGCGCGTCGGTCCTGTTCCGTCCTCGCGGGTGCAGGAACTTTCCGCCCGTGCGGCCGATCTGGGTTTTGGCTCCGTGCAGATCGTGCGCGACTGACCAAAAGACATTCAACGCGAGGGATCGCATCTGGCGAAGGGCCGCGCAATTCGGCCCCCTGCTCGGAATCCTTTGCCGCTTGCTTCAGACTATGCGGCTGTCCCGATCCATGGCGGCGTGCGCAGTGTTCGGCTGCCCAACGCCGCAAACGCCCCCGGAGTAGATGATTCGATGAAGATTGACGGTGTGATGCGAGCCGAAGCCGCAACCGCAACCGCTGGCGTCGTGCGCCGCAGCGCGATGCGATGGCTGCTGACCAGCGCTTGCCTGGTGTGGATGACCGGCATGGTGTTGGCGCAGGCGCCGGCCGGTGCTCCGCAACCCGATGCAGTCAAAACCGATGCGCCAAAAGCCGGTGCTCTCAAAGCAGATGCCGCCCAGCCCGCCCCGCCGGCGCTGAGCATCCCCGACGCGCCCAAGCCGGTCACCGCCAAAGCCTGGCTGGTGATGGACGATGCCACCGGCAAGGTGTTGGCCGGCGAAAACATCGATATGCGCCTGGAGCCGGCCAGCATTACCAAGGTGATGACCGCGTACGTGATCGCTGCGGAGCTGAAGGCCGGCCGGATCAAGCCCGGCGACAAGGTGATGATGACCGAGAACGCCTGGCGCACCGGCGGCGCCGGCACCGAGGGCAGCTACAGCGGCTTCGAGGTGAACAAGACCGCCGACCTGACCGAAATGGTCAAGGGCATGGTGGTGCAGTCGGGCAACGACGCCGCGATCGCGCTTGCCGAACACACCGCCGGCAGCGAAGCGGCATTCGCCACGCTGATGAACGACTATGCCAAGCGTCTCGGGCTGAAGAACAGCCACTTCGCCAATGCGCACGGGTTGACGGCCGAGGGCCACTATTCCACCGCCCACGATCTCGCGCTGCTGGGCCGCGCGCAGATCCGCGATTTTCCGCAGGAATACAGCTACAACAGGATCCGCGAATTCACCGTCGGTCCGATCACTCAGCGCAATCGCAACCTGCTGCTGTGGCGCGACGAATCGGTCGACGGCATCAAGACCGGCCACCATTCCACGGCCGGCTATTGCCTGCTGTCCTCTGCCAAGCGCGGCGATCAGCGGCTGATCGCCGCGGTGATGGGCGCCAAGAGCGAAGAAGAGCGCGCGGTGGATTCGCTGGCGCTGCTCAACTGGGGCTTCCGTTTCTACGAAACCCATCGGCTGTATCAGCCCGACATCGCGATCGCCACGCACGACGTGTGGAAAGGCACCACCGACACCGTGAAACTCGGGCTGGAGCACCCGCTGCTGGTGAGCACGCCGCGCGGCCGGTATGCCGAACTCAAGCCGCTGATGGACGTGCCCAAAACTCTGGTTGCACCGATCAAGGCCGGGCAGAAGATCGGCACGGTGCGGGTGATGCTGGACGGCAAACCGGTGATCGAAGCGCCGCTGGTCGCCGTGCAGGGCGTGGTCGAAGCCGGCTTCTTCAAGCGTCTCTGGCACGAGTTCCTGATGTGGTGGGAATCGGTCTGACGATGCTCCGATCCTTCAGCCAAGGATCCTTCAGCCAAGGATCCTTCTCGAAACGGGAGCGATAGATGGAATACAGCGAGTTCGTCGCCGTCATCGGCGACAGCAAAACCCCGGAGCTGAAGGATTTCGAGCGCCTCAGCAGTTTCGCCCACAGCGCCGAAAAAGACGAGCTGTGGTCCGCGCTGGGCCACGCCGGCATCCATCCGATCTATCAAACCCTGGTCGTGCAGGCGCTGCATCGCCGGGTGATCGAGGAATTGGAGCAAGAACAGGCGCGGCAGCGAAAGCTGGAAGAGGACGCGCGCGTCGAAGCGGCCAAGGATCCGCCGGCACGCAGACGCAGCCGCTAAGCAGGATACCGTCATGAGCCACCGCAGCCGGCTGGCCGGCTTCATCATTGATTGCCGGACCGACGACCTCGACGCCGCCACGCGGTTCTGGAGCGGTGCGCTGGGCCTGCCGATCGGCGCATTGTCGCCGGAAGAATCCGCGACCTACGCCAAACTCGACGACGCCCCCGGCGACCTGCACATCGAAGTGCAGAAGGTCACGCATCCATCGCGCGTGCATCTGGATATCGAAACCGATGACATCGAAGCCGAAGTCCAGCGGCTCGAAGGCCTTGGCGCGAAACGCATCGCCGACGTGCATACGTGGTGCGTGATGGAAGCGCCTACCGGCCAGCGCTTTTGCGTGGTGCGGATGAAGCATCCAGAGCGCGGGGCTGCGCCGAACGCGTGGTGATTATTGATCCGGCCAAATGAAGTTTGAACTTGTGAGAGGGGCTTCAGCCCCGAGTATCGGCCCGATGCGTCGGGGCTGACGCCCCTCCCACAGCAGAACATCAGTTCAAACATTACTTAGCCGGATCAATAGTTGCGCTCAACGCTGTATTTTGCGCAACCATCCGCGGCGTACGAAAAACGCCACCGTCATCACCGCCAGCCACACGCCATAGCCCAGCGCGGTTGCAAGAATTTGCGGCCACAGCTTGCCGTAACTCAGATCGGCGTTGTCGTACGACCAGTAAGTGCTGGCGAGAAATGCGACCAATGCCGCCAGCAGCGACACCGCGTCGAATACGCGTCGCGCGGCGTTACACGGTTGTCGCGGATAGCACCAGAACAGCGTGCCCAGAATCGCGAACCAAGGCAGAAACAGGATCAAGGTGAGGTTGTATTCGATGAGAGGATTCATGCAGTTTCCGAGTAAGGCGCTGGCCTTGGCTGGCGATGCGGGGGGCGCACCGCAAGGCAGGTATTGCAAGAGCGGATGGGCACGATGATTGTTTGCCATCATGTTCGCT
>JANOXT010000311.1:0-5748 GCA_031418555.1 Lysobacterales bacterium
GCTGCAGGCCTTCGACGCGCAGATTGCGCAGACCGCGACGTCGCTGGATACGGCGCGCGCCAATCTGGGCTACACCCGAATCGTTGCGCCGATCGACGGCAGCGTGGTCGCCATCGTCGCCTCCGAAGGCCAGACCGTGAATGCGGTGCAGTCCAGCCCGACCATCGTCAAAATCGCGTCGCTGGAGGTGGTGACGGTGGAAGCGGACATTTCCGAGGCCGATGTCATCCATGTGCGTCCCGGTTTGCCTGCCTCTTTCACCATCCTTGGCGACCCGGACCGCAAGTTTCCCGGCACGGTGCGCGATGTGGAGCCGGCGCCGGAGTCGGTCTCCAACGACGACAGCCGCAGCAGCACTGCACAGAGCAGCGATGAGGCGGTGTACTACAACGGCCTGTTCGACGTGCCCAATCGCGACGGCGTGCTGCGCATCGGCATGACCGCACAGGTCGATATTGTCTTGGCGCGGGCCGACAATGTGTTGGTGGTGCCGTTTGCTGCGCTCGGCGTCCGGATGGATGACGGCACCTACACGGTGCGCGTGCTCGATCAGGACGGCCGTGCGGTCGCGCGGCAGGTGCGGATCGGCATGAACAATCGGGTCGATGCACAGGTGCAGTCAGGCCTGCGCGTCGGTGAACGGGTGGTGGTCGGCGAAGCCAGTGCGGAGGCAGCCGCCTCATCGGTGTTCCCGCCCAGACCCCCAAGCATTCCGGGCGGCTGACGCATGGCAGCGTTGATCGAACTGCGCGGAATCAGCCGCGTGTATCACGCCGGCGACCTTGCGCTCACGGTGCTGGATGCGGTGGATCTGGAGATCGAAGCCGGGGATATGGTGGCGATCATCGGACCTTCGGGTTCCGGAAAATCGACGCTGATGAATCTGATCGGCTGCCTGGATCAACCCAGTGCCGGGCAGTACCGAATCGATGGCCGCGATACCGCCGAGATGGATTCCGATGCCTTGGCCGCGCTGCGCCGCGATCGCTTCGGCTTCATCTTCCAGCGCTACCAGCTATTGCCGGATCTCGATGCGCAGGCCAATACCGAAGTGCCGGCAGTGTATGCGGGTATGAAAGCGCAGGCGCGTCGGGACCGTGCGCGCGCGCTGCTGGAACGGCTGGGTATCGGCGACCGCAGCCACCATCGCCCTTCGGAACTTTCAGGCGGGCAGCAGCAGCGCACCAGCATCGCCCGCGCACTGATGAATGGCGGCGAGATCATCCTCGCCGATGAGCCCACCGGAGCGCTGGATACACGCTCCGGCGAAGCGCTGATGCGGCTGCTGGAAGAACTGAACGCCCAAGGCCATACCGTCATCATCATCACGCATGATCCGGACGTCGCGGCGCATGCGCGGCGTATCGTCGAAATCCGCGATGGCCGGATCGTGTCGGATCGCATCGCTGCAGGAAAGCCGGCGGCGTTGCCATCGCGACCGGCGATGACCGCGTCTTCCGGTATGGGACGCAGATCGCTCCGCGACCGCTTGACCGAAGCGTTCAAGATGGCGGTGATGGCGATGATCGCGCACAAGCTGCGCACCTTCCTGACCATGCTGGGCATCATCATCGGCATTGCGTCCGTGACCACGGTGGTCGCGCTGGCCAGCGGCGCAAAGGGCAGCATCCTTGACGACATCAGTGCGCTGGGCACCAACACCATCGATGTGTTTCCGGGCGAAGATTTTGGCGACAGCCGTTCCGGCCGGGTCCGCACGCTGACCCCTGCAGACGCCAACACTCTGGCGGCCTTGCCGTATGTCGACAGCGCTACGCCCAACGTGTCGACCCATGCGACGCTGCGCTACGGCAATCTGGAAGCCAACGCGCAGATCAACGGCGTGGGCGCGCAGTATTTCCGGGTCAAAGGGACGCAGATCGCTGAAGGCGGCTTGTTCGACGATGATGCTGTCAGCGGCATGGAACAGCTGGTGGTCATCGATACCAACACGCGCAAGCAGTTTTTCGCGGCACATGAGAATCCGATCGGCCGCATTCTGCTGCTTGGCAAAGTGCCGTGCCGGGTGATCGGCGTGACCGAACCGGGCAGCGGGCCGTTCGGCGGCGGCAACACGCTCAACGTCTGGGTGCCGTACACCACCGCGATGGGCCGGATGCTTGGGCGCAGCGATCTGTCCGGAATCACCGTGCGCGTGCGCGACGATGCACCGATGGCGGCGGCTGAGGAAGCGCTGACCCGGATGTTGACCCTGCGTCACGGCAGCAAAGACTTCTTCACCAGCAACAGCGACGACATCCGCAGCACCATCGAAGCGACGACGCAGGTCATGACGATGCTGATTTCATCGATTGCGCTGATTTCGCTGCTGGTCGGCGGCATCGGCGTGATGAACATCATGCTGGTGTCGGTGACCGAGCGCACCCGCGAGATCGGCGTGCGCATGGCGGTCGGCGCGCGCCAGAGCGACATCCTGCAGCAGTTCCTGATCGAAGCGGTGATGATCTGTCTGGTCGGTGGCGCGATCGGCGCGGCGCTGGCACTGCTGACGTCAGTTGGATTCAACAGCGTGTCCGACAGTTTCAAGATGAACATTTCGATGCTGTCGCTGGTCGGCGCGTTCGCGTGTTCGACGCTGGTCGGGGTGGTGTTCGGTTTCCTGCCCGCACGCAACGCTGCACGAATGAATCCTGTCGAAGCACTGACCCGGGAATGAGCATGCGCAGACTGACTTCCACAACAACCCGCAGCCTCGTTCTGTCGGCAACCATGATCCTTTGTGCAAGCTGCGCCTCCACGTATCGCGCGCCGGAACTGACGGTTGCGCCTCGTTATGGCGCCGCTGTCGATACCGGGGCAGCGCAGGACACGCCGATAGGCACTGCCGCATCCTATCCGCGTCGCGATGCGGCTGCCGATCCGTGGTGGCGTGGCTTCGAGGACGCGACGCTCGATCGGTTGATCGAGGATGTGTTGGCGCGCAATCGCGATCTGAAAACGGCGGCGCTGCGCGTGCAGCGCGCGCGCCTGCAGGTGGGCCAGGCGCGCAACGAACGCCTGCCGGTCGCGAGCGGTTCGGTTTCGCAAAGCAGCAGTACGGCCATCCGTGGCGGCGGACCCGATCAGGACCGCGCCAACGCGCAGCTGTCGCTGCGTTATGAGGTCGATCTGTGGCGTCGGCTGCAGACCGCAGAGACTGCAGCCGACTGGGGCGCGCTGGCCAGCGTCGAAGACCTCGACAGCACCGCGCTGCTGTTGATCGCGAATGCCTGCGACCTGTATTGGCGATTGGCCGACGCCAACGCCCGCATCGCGCGCGGCGAGCAGGCCATCGCCACCGCGCGTCGCACGGCCGCGCTCATTGATTTGCAGTACGCCGTCGGCGCGGTCTCCCGGCTGGAAACCGCCGAGGCCGCGCAGTCGCTGCAGCAGCGGATCGGCAATCAAGCCCGATTCGTGCAGCAGCGCAGCGAACTGCGCGGTGCGGTCGCAGTGCTTCGCGGGGGACTGTATTGGCCCGAAGCGGACGAACCGCAGACCGTCAGCGCGCCGGCGCTGCCGATCAATGCGGGCGTACCGGTCGATCTGCTCGGTCGTCGTCCCGATCTGCGCGCCGCCGAGTGGCGGCTGCGGCAAACGCTGGCCGACGCCGACCGCGTCCGTCTCAGCGCGTACCCGCAGTTGAGCCTGAACCTCAGCGCGAGCGGCAGCGGCACCAGCATCGGCGATCTGCTTGATCGGCCGCTACGGACTTTGACCCGCAGCCTGCTGCTGCCGTTTCTCGATGCCAACGGCACGCGGCTGCGGATCGCAGTAGCGCGCAAGGACTACGACATCGCTGCGGAAGCATTCGCACAGCGCCTGATCGACGCCATCGGCGAAGTGGAAACCGCGAATGCCGCGCGTGCCCCGCTGGAAATGCAGGTCGTCTCGGCGCGCGACACATTGCGTGCCGCAGAACAGGCCGAACGTCTGTACGCGGTGCGCTACCGCGCTGGCTCCGCGTCGCTGCGGCTGTCGCTGGACGCGCAGCAGTCGCGGCTCGGCGCCGAAGACACGCTGTCGCAGGCCGAACTGGCGCAGCGCCGTAACGACATCGCGATGGTCAAAGCCATCGGCGGCAGTCTGCGCGCGTCGGTCGCGTCTGCATCCAATCTTTCCGAACAGGAGTGAGTCATGCAGAGGCATCTTTCTGCCGTCATCCTTGCGGCATGGCTCTGGTCGGCTGGTCGTGCAGACGCTTCGTCGCCAACGCTGATGATGTTAGATACCGACCGAGATGGTGAGGTTGCGCGCGTCGAGTTCATCGCGGCGCTGCGTCAGCGTTTCGACGGGATGGACAGCGACCGGAATGGCCGGGTGTCGAAATCCGAACTGCGCGGTTTCGCCTTCAAGCAGATGACGACATCCAGCCGCGATCCGCTGTTCGCCACTTCCGGAGACGCGCGGCCGACCAGGCCCGCCTTCCAGGGTAAGCAGGAGCTGGATTTCGAGACCTTTTCGCGCGAACTGGTGCGGATGCGCTTCGATCCGCTCGACCGCGACCACGACGGCCGTTTGTCCGCGGCCGAGGTCGGGAAGTAAACGGCGCGACGGCCATGACCGCTGCTGTGCTGCGTTCCACACCCAGAGCCGAAGCCGTGGATGAGAGTCGCCAAATCGCAGGCAATAAAAAGCCCCGCAGGTGGGGGAACCGGCGGGGCATGGAACGGGACTTGGGGAGAGTCTTGCGTTCCGGCGACCAGACCCTAGGGGAGAGGGCTGGTCTGCGACAGACGTTGCATCCGTCGCAGGTAAGTTGACCATGCGGGATGTAGAGAGTTCGTAAAAACTGCGGTGAAGAAAGCCCAGGATTCAGGATCGATTCACGGCCTGTGCAACGGGCGTTCAGTTTCGCGCAATGCCTTGCTGAAAACCTGTCTGAACTTGCAGGAACATCGATATTTTCGCATCGATACTGCATGTGCTCAATGCGCTTCGTCCCAGTTGTCGCCCACGCCCGCATCGATCACCAGCGGCACCCGCAATTCAGCGGCGGCGGCCATCCGCGTCTTCGCCTCGTGCACAAGGGTGTCGACGAAGTCAGCGTCGCACTCGAACACCAGTTCGTCGTGCACCTGCAGCAGCATCCTGGCCTTCTCGGCATGGCCTGCTATCCAACTGTCGATGTCGATCATCGCGCGCTTGATGATGTCCGCCGCGGTGCCCTGCATCGGTGCGTTGATGGCGGCGGGGGGGGGGCCGGCGCGCCGCCCGGGATTGCGATGGCTGATGTTCTCCAGATACAGCCGGCGGCCGAACACGGTTTCGACATAACCGTTGTGCTTCGCCGACAGACGGGTGCGGTCCATGAACGCGCGCACGCCGGGGTAACGGCTGAAGTACAGCGCGATATAGTCCTGCGCTTCGCCGCGGCCGATCGCCAGCTGCTTCGCCAGACCGAACGCGCTCATGCCGTACATCAGGCCGAAGTTGATGGCCTTGGCGGCGCGGCGTTCGTTGCCGCTCACGTCTTCGAGCGTTTTTCCGAACACTTCCGCCGCGGTGGCGCGGTGGATATCGGCGCCGGCGTCGAAGGCGCGCAGCAGGCCGGCATCTTCGGACAGATGCGCCATGATCCGCAGCTCGATCTGCGAGTAATCGCAGGCCACTTGCTTGCGCCCCGGCGGCGCGATGAACGCGGTGCGGATACGGCGGCCGTCGTCGGTGCGGATCGGAATGTTCTGCAGATTCGGGTCGGTGGACGACAGCCGCCCGGTGGCCGCACCGGCCTGGTGATAGCTGGTG
>JANOXT010000312.1:0-10489 GCA_031418555.1 Lysobacterales bacterium
TCGGGAGGCGTCGAAGAACTGGAAGTCGATCCATCACTGGAAGCCTGCGCTGCAGAGCTTCCAGACGATGTTCGGCGAGGAGCGCGTACCGTTGGCGGCGCTATGAAAAACTCAGATACACAGTTCGCTTGACAGACCCGATCCGGTACAAGACGCACCCAGCTGTTCGCATGGACAAAATGGCTGGGGCAATTAAAAAACCTTCATTTTTTAATTTATCTCTTCTTGCTGCACATCGCCTTCAAAGTAGATCGCTTGAATGGATGCATCCACCCATTGTCTCCGGGTAAGTGCAAAACCTAAACCATTGACATGATGAATCCCCGGGATTGCATACCAATTCTCATCGCACTCACCATCAGACTCCACAATCGTCCACACAACACTCGGAGCTTGATTAGAAATTTCAGAATATGTGAATAAATCCCCAGAGTCCTTGGTAAAAACACCCCAATAATCATGAAAATCTGCTTCTGAAATCAACTCAATTGAAGAATTCATGTGGATAGCTCATTTTTTAACAACGACATAATTTAAACGAAAAAGATCTCGCGGGATGAGAATTAATGAGTCGTCAATCGACCAAAGCTACCATTTAAATATATTTTCACGGTGCCAACCAAGATAGATTCTGTGTGGCTGCCAATCTGCGTTTTCGGGTAGCAATAATTTTCTTTCCGGCAAAATCAGTTTATCTAAGTCATCAGGGACACCGTGCGCCGAAATCAACACCTCGTGGTCGTCCGAGAATGAGATCAGCCCTCTGTCGAAGAGCCAATGGGCAGTGCCCGTCAATGCGATACCGTTGCGAACGGTATCCGGCCCATCAGCTTCCACCGAACGGATATGCGCTGCTTGCACCTCAGGCCTGCCGCCGCCGTTGACAAGCCTTAATCCCGTCACAGCACAACGATTGCCGTAGACACTTCTGACATGCCGTCGGAAAGCAGCATCACGAAAAGGCCTCGAAATAAGACGCTCAAGGGTGGATCTCACCACATACTCTTCAGGCGCTTCCGCGACTCTATCCGCAATTTCCCACGGCTCCAACGGCGTCGAAAACCCAGCCCTTAAAATACGCTCAAACTCATCGTTTGGAATATTGCGAATAGATCTTCCGAACGCACCTTTATTGGTTGAACCGTCGTCTTTCTTCAGTAACGACTCGTAATACACGTCATCGGCCCTGAATGAAACTGGTTTATAAAACTCGGTAAATTCTATAAGGTCCGCATAAAAATGGTCTTTCCGGCTAGGGTCAGACCGTATACCAATAACCCGCGCGTTCGCAAAATATGCCTGTCTCCCAGTCGCACTCGAAGGCCCAGTCGTACGTCGCGGCTCGTAATAAACGATCAAATCGCCGACAGCACTCTCAGCCTGCCGTAGATAGGTTTTCGGGAAGTGATACCGCCGCTCAATTTGATCGTCATAAGCACTGCTTTCCGACGCCGTAAACACCGCATTGGCCACTACATCTCTCCCTATTTTGGCCTGCGAGACGCAAGCAATCTGCGATGAATTCCGCTTTGCTTGTGAAGACTGACATGGACAAAGCATGAGTTCAAGGAAGTGCTTACACTCTGTAAAACGTCCGGCCAAGGGAGCCTAACCGTGAAGCAATCCAAGCATTTCTTTTGGTAAACGGCAGTTTTTTTGCATTTTATGGTCATGCCGAAGCTGCTGCTGGTGGTGTTGATCTACCGGGTCTCTGAGGATTTGTTCAAAATCATGGTAATCCGTAATGGAAATGACTCAGCAGCATTTGATCTTCGGTAGAGCGGCCTTCAGGCCGCTGTATTATTGATGAGTTCGAAAGCCCCCAGCGGCCTGAAAGCCGCTCTACCAATTCGCTTTCCAAACAGGAACTGGGCGCGGCAGGGTTTGTGGATCAGGCCCGCAGGGCGCGCGTAAAAAGATTGAAAGCATACTGAGATTCGCCCGCTTCGGCAGCAGCCCCTCACCCGTCCTGCGGGCACCCTCTCCCCGCGCGCGGAGAGAGGGGAATCACGCCACACCGCACCTCCGATCATGGAAACGGTGCCCACCGGCATCGTGGCGCAGACCCTGATGCCGCTGGGTCCGAAGAAGACGTTTACGGAATTCGTCGGAAAGCCTGACTAGACAGGCTTCCCGGCAATATTGGCGCGATGAACGAAAATAAAGCACCGGACATGTCTTCCTTGACGTGTCCGGTGAGCAAATGCATCAGGGCATTTTTCGTGTGCGTTTCAGAACACAACGCTGAATGCTCACTTTGGCTTGGTGTACTGCATCAGCGGGTCGCTTCTGTCTGGATAGCCCAGCTCATCGCTGACGCTGGCGAGATATGCGTTGCCTGCGGCCGGCCTGAATTCGGCCTGGATGCGATATTGAGCCGGATCGAAATCGGCACCCGGATAGCGCGCACGTCCTGCCCTGTCGATCGCGACCGGTTCGCCTGCCGGTTTGCCGTTGACGTGGAACACCACGTATCCAGCCAGCTCGCCTTTGGGATTGGCCATGCGCTTCCTGACCGTGGCAACAAATGCCGCCGGTTTGTTCTGGCTGCGCCAGTCCGGCACCAGCGTGGTCGTGGTGCCGTTGCGTTCGAGCTGCTCGGTCATCCGGTAGGTGTTCGCGAAGCCTTCCTCGCCGGTCACGGCGACATCGAACACGCAGTTCTCGCGGCGGTTCTTGTCGACGATCGCGCGGCACGCCCGCTGCGCCAAGGGCAGCTCGGCGGGCTTTGCCGGCTTCATCTCGGGCACTTCGCAGGGCGGCGCATCCTTCGGCCAGCTGGACAGGGTGAAATCCGCTGTCGACTGCCCGGCCGCATAGTCGAACAGGCTGGTCTTGTCGGTGACGCGCCACGAGTCTGCGAATTTTCGGTTGAGGTCGCTGTAGCGCTGCGCCAGCGATGCGGGCTTCGGCCCGAGCGTGGAACCGTCGGACAGCGCGGGCAGCCAGCTTCCCGGCGCGATCGCGCCCATGATGCCTTCCAGTGCATCCGAACCGGTGATGCCGACATTGAGATACCACAGGCCCTGCGAGGACCAGAAACCTGGCGTCACCACCACCATCGCACCGTTGCGGTATGCGATTTCCATCCCGCCGACCGCTGTGCGCGAGACGCGGCCAGCGCCCGACAACGTCACGCCGGTATCGGTCAACGCGGTGGACACACCGTCGATGCGCAATTCGAGGCTCGGCTGGCCGGTGGTCACGTTGCTGATCGGCTGATAGCTCACCCGATGTCCGCCGATGCGCGCTGCGACCGAGGTATTCAAACTGACGCAGGTCGCCAGACCGGTGTGCGCATTGGCGCCCGGAAAAAAATCGGTCGCGACCGCGGTCTGCCGCGTCTGCACTTCGAAACCGTCGGCGCTCTTCAATGCGACGAATTCGCCTGAGGTCTGGAAGTCGTATGCCACGCCGTCGACGGTGAGCAGATGGGGGTCGCCTTCGTTGGTCGACACGCCGCCGCGCATCCAGTTGGTGTAGGCGTCGAAGTTGGTGGTGGTGTTGGGGTTGTTCGCCGTCGAATTGGACGTATCGCCCCAGATCGGATGTTCGAAGCGCGAAGCGCCCGGCGGCCCACCGCCCGAGTGATAGGCCATGCCGGCGTAGTCGCCGAACTCGACGCCCGCGCCGTTGCTGGTCGACGCCGCATCGCTGACCGCGACATTGGCGATGAAGCTCGGCGTCGCCGGGGTTGGCGTCGCCACCGAACAGAACACCCGCATCGCGGTGTTGGTCGCAGAGTTGCGGGCATCGTGCCAGCAGACTGCGACGTTGCCGGTCAGCGGATTGCTGGCGATACGCGGCAGGAACTGGCTGCGGATCGGTGCGGCCGGATCGTCGTTGACGCGGATCGGCGCGCTCCATGTGCTGCCGTTGTTATCGGAGAAACGCAGCCGGATATCGGTATCGTTGCTTTCGTCGACCACTTCATCGGTATAGACCAGATACAGGCGACCGAATCGCGGACTCAGCGGATTGCGGTCGTAGGCAAGACCCGCTTCGGCGTCCACCGACCGTGCGTTCTGCGGCGGAATGAAATCGAAGCCGCTGACGTTGGTCGCCGTCGCGGTGATGGCCGCGCCGAAATTGCCGGCGCCCAGACCATCGGCGTCGATATTGACCAGAATATTCGCCGGGCCGGTGTTCGCGCCGGTGTTGGTCTGACACGTCTGCACGACGACGCCCGTCGCCGCAATGGCGATATCGCCAAAACTGCAGCCGTTGGTGCCCGGGATGGTCTGCAGCGCGTTGAACGCGCCCACTGCGCCCAGCCCGGTGACAGCGGCACCGCGCGCCCGCAGCGTTCCGCTTTGATTCCACACGATCCACACCGCGACCGGCGCACCGGCCGCAGTGGTGTTCTGGGCGACGATGGTCGGCTGATCCATCGATCCACCGGCAAAGGAACCGATATTGCTGAAAGTCTGCCCGCCATCGGTGCTCAACAGCGTTTCGACGCTGGGAGAAGAGCCGCTGACCAGATTGGCGAGGTAGGTGACGTAGAGATTGCCGAAGCTGTCCCACGCCAGCGTCGGGTCGCAGCAGGCCGCTGCGCCTTGGCCGGCATCGCCGTCGGCGATGGTTTTATCGGTGGCGTCGGGATAGACCCAGGTGTCGCCGCCATCGACGCTGCGCGCCGCGAAAATACCCGCGCTGGCGGTGTTGCACGATGCGAACAGCTGCAGCGGATTGGCCGGATTCTTGGCGATCGAGCATTCGCTGTCCGCGCCCGCCTTTTGCGACGTGTTGATGTCGGGACCCGCGTTGATCTGCGCCGACACCGGCATGCAGAACGCGAGCATCGCAAACCCTGCGCACATCAATGCGCTGAACGGATGGCGTTTCATGATGGAGCTCCTGTACTTTTGGAACCGGACGGTGAAGACGGGCTGATCGCTCGGCTGATCGCTCCAGCTGATCGCTGGGTTGATCGCTGGATTGGTCGGCGTGTTATCGCTGCGGCGCGGTTTTCCAGACGCCGGCTTTTTTCGATTTCGCTTCGGCCATCGCAGCGCTCATTTCTCCGTATCGGTAGCCCCGATAGTCGCGCGCCGGCATCGCAAGACCCGCACGCACCATTTCGACGCCCAGATCCCTGACTGTTCCGCTGCCATCGTCCAGATAGATTTTCCCGACCATCACGCCCTGTGCATTGCGTCCGTCCAGACGGAACTGCGCGCGCTGCCCAACGGCCATCTGGGCAACCAAACGTTGCGACTGGTCGGCATCGGCTCTGTTGGCGGGCGCGACCACGCCCGCGACCAATACATCGTATGTTCCCGAATCGTGTTTGAACATCACGGTACCCGCGCTTTTAACCGCAGTCACCGTTCCATAGGTAGCATCGCCGGCGCTGACCGGCATGCCAGTGACAGCCACGAACGCCATCAGCATGGCGACGATGAAAAAGCGGGGTGGAGATTTGCGATATCTGTTCATGAGACGCTCCCTTCTCGGCGGAATGGCATACCGGCTGTTGGCATCGCCCATGGTGGCGAGGCTCCTGGCCATGATTGCCGCGAGCAAACACAATCGCGGCAGCAACACGAATCGCCCTCTGCGCGTGCCCGCACAGCTGCTTGACCGCAACTCCAACAAACCCTGCAGTGCGGCCGGCCCGCGTCAGGTCAGCGCGTCGGCGATGCTGGGTTGCGAAGCAATTTCAGCGCTTATCTGCAGACACGAGGCATGCTGTCGCGCCCGGCCATTTTTCGGGAAAACACCCCGGTTTTCCGATGGGTGGTCGGTTTCAGGTTTTTATCCAGTCTCTGCGTGGAGCCGTCGCCCGACATGCTGAATGACGCAATTCCGGCGCGTCCGCCGCACATGCTGTAGGATGGCCGGAAACGCTGCATTCGCGCGTTGCGTACCGAATCACAGTCAGGCTTGGCGATCATCCGGCCTGCACTGTCTATAAAACCGGCCCGCTCCGCTCCCTTTCCCGCGTCCGCACCTCGTTCGATCCGGGGCGACGCTCACCGGGAGCCGGCATGCCCGCACCGATCACAGCGTCCTCCATACGATCGACCGACGGCGCCGCTCCGTCTTTCGATGAACAACCCTGTCGTGAATAACCCTGTGGTTCGAGAAAAAGACGTTCACTGCAGTCGTTGCGATGCCTTGTGCTGCCGCCTGACCGTGGTGTTGTTCGAAGAGGACGCGATTCCAGCGCATCTCACCGAACGCAATGCGCAGGGCGTCACGGTGATGGCCCGCGATGCCGACGGCTGGTGCGTCGCGTTGAACAATGCGCAGATGAACTGCGGAATCTACGAAACGCGCCCGACCATCTGTCGCAAATTCGCGATGGCCGGGCCTTATTGCCGCGATGTGCGCGCCGAAGCCGCACGCGCGCACCATCCGCTTCCTATCGCCCTGGTGGGCTGAGGTTTTTCCGAATGGCTTTGAAACCGCAATTGCCCGCATCCAGCACCAGCGATCTCTTCCGCAAGCCAAAAGAAGAGCGCCGCACCGCGCTGACGCACGAGAAAATCGCCGACGATCTGGCCGCATTCCAGCGCGCCGGCGGCACCATCGAAGTGCTCGGCACCACGCACACGCTGAAATCCATACCGCCGCCGCCGACGGCCGCCGCATCGCCGGCCCCGCTGCGCGAAGACACGCCTGCGGCCAAGCCCGCAAACTGACCGCGCGATACGCCCGCCGCTTCAGGCCGCTGTTGCTGCACGCAAACAGCGGCGTCCCTCGACGCCGCGCATATGCCATAGGGCAAGACAGGCACACGGCGACATGATCAAGGCATCGATCGCATCGGTGCGGCCCTCGCATCCACAGCAATGATGATCGGCCTCACGGCATCAGGCGCCGTCCTTCGTGGGGGAAATCGGCCAACGGTGCGGGCCGACGCGATATCATGATCCCGGCCCCGTCGAACGGACTTGGCCGGCGCTCCGCAGGCACCGTTCGCTCCATGCAAGGCCCGATCCGTTTCCGGGCCGCATGGTGGTCGATCCGGTCATCGCGATGCGCTTCCTGTGGCACGCATGGGCAAGCCAATGAATCTCACCGATCTGATCAATCGACGCGCATCGGTGGAGAAGCCGGAACTCGAAGCGCTGGCGGCTGCACTGTGGCCGACCTTGGAACGTCTGGCCGCGTACCAGCTGCAGGGACGCAGCGGGCTGACACTGCAGGCGTCGGATCTGGCCCAGGACGCCTATATCTCGCTGATGCACGAGTTTCCGGGTCGTTTCAACAACCGCGAGCATTTCTACGCGCTGGCGGCGCGAATCGTACGCAACATCGTCGTCGATTACCTGCGCAGGCGCAGCGCCGAAAAACGCGGCAGCGGCCTGCCGTTCGAACAGCTGGACAAGATCGAGAACGAAGCGGCCGCACCGCTGGACGATACCGTGGACTGGATCGCAGTCGACGCAGCGCTCACGCTGTTGTCCGGCCAGCACGACACGGCCGCGCAGGTGGTCGAGTTGAAATTCTTCGCCGGCCTTACCAACGAACAGATCGCGGATGCGATGGGGCTGTCGCGCGCGACGGTGATCCGGCACTACCGCTATGCCCGTGCCTGGTTGATCGACCATTTCGATGCGGAGCCCGACACGCATGCGTGAGCGGGCCGACGACGGCATCGCGCCTGCAGGCGGCGCAGTGCCGGAAGATGCGATGCCCGGACACGCGATGCTGGAAAATACGATCGATGAAGGGCGCCTGTTCGAGGCGCTGTGCGAACTGGAACCCGATGCGCAGGCGCAGCGACTGCGCGAACTCGATCCGACCCACGCGGCGCTGGCCTCGCGGCTGCGGCGTCTGCTGGCGATCGACGAGGCTTACGGCATGCACACCGCGCGCAGCGTCATCGCCACGCAGCGGTACGATCCGGCCGGCGACATCAGCGATATCGGCGCATTTCGACTGGTGCGACAGATCGGCCGCGGCGGCATGGGCGTCGTCTATCTGGCCGAACGCCGCAGCGATTTTGCGCAGCAGGTCGCGATCAAGATCATGCCGCGCTTCGCGATCGACGCGCAAAGCCGCGAGCGCTTCGCGCAGGAGCGGCGGATCCTGGCGCAGCTGCGGCATCCCAATATCTGCAGCATTGTCGACGGCGGCGAACTGGCGGACGGCACGCCCTGGCTGGCGATGGAATACGTGCCGGGCGAAAGCCTGTGCGCGTGGTGCGAACGCAACAACAGCAGCCTGCGCGAGCGGATCGCGCTGTTTCTGCAACTGTGCGACGCGGTGCAATATGCGCACCGCAACCTGGTGATCCATCGCGATCTGAAAGACAGCAATGTGATGATCGAGCAGGATGGCGATGGGCATGGCGCAGTGAAGCTGCTGGATTTCGGCATCGCCAAATCGCTGGCCACAATCGCCGACAGCACGCATACCGCACTGCAGGACCGATGTTTCTCGCCGCTGACCGCCGCACCCGAACAGCTGCGCGGCGAACGCACCACAGTGGCGGTGGATGTGTACGCGCTCGGGGCGCTGCTGCATCAACTCCTGTGCGGCACGCTGCCGTTCGCGCGACCGCAACGCGATCCGATCGAACTGCAGCGTGTGATTCTCGACACCGTACCGCCGCATATGAGCGCAGTGCTGGCGCGCGAATGCGAATCGCCCGCCGCCGCTGCAGACGCATTGCCACTGCCGATCATGGCACGCGACCTGCAAGGCGAACTGGACGCGATCGTCGCCCATTGCCTGCGCAAGGACGCTTCGGAGCGATACGCCGAAGTCGGCGATCTGGCGCGCGACCTTCGCGCGTGCATGTCGGGGCATCCGATTTCAATTTCCGGAAACCACCGGCTGTACCGGCTGCGCAAATTCGTGCGCCGCAACCGCGTCGGCGTTTCCTTCGCTGCGGTTACGGCATGCAGCGTGCTGATCGCACTCGCGGTCACGCTGTGGCAGGCGGCGGCGCTGCGCACCGAGCGCGATGCGGCGCAGACGGCGCGCGCGCGTTCCGACATCGACCGCGACCGCGCACGCGCCGTCGCCGAGTTCATGCGCGCGACGTTCGAGCAGGCCGACCCCGGCAGGGCGTCGGAAGGCGGTCTGCTGGCGCGCGAGCTGATCGAACGCGGCAAGGGCCGGCTCAATACGCTGGATAACCAACCGGATGTTCAGGCCGAACTCGCGCTGCTGCTGGCGGAAAGCAATGCCGGCATGGGCCTGGTGCAGGAAAGCGATGCGCTCTATCGCAAGTATGCGAAAGCGATCGAAACCCTGTCCTCCACCGATTCGAAAGTGCGCTGGCGCGCGAGTCTGCTGCGCCTGTCCAATCGCATCGTTCTGGAAGACGATGGCCCGCAGATGGACGCCGCACTGTCGGCGCTGCAGCGGCTTGCGGACACGCCCCAAGCGCGTGTGCGGTTCGCGCAGCAGCTGGAACGTCTGCATGTACGTCGCTCCGAATTTGGCCTTGCGGCAAGCACACTGGAAGACGCTTGGCGGCGGTATTCGGGGTCGCTGGACGCAGCATCGAAGCTGCAGCTGCGGATCGATCTGGGCAACGCGCTGCTCAACGCCGACCGCAATGCGGATGCGCGGCGGATCTGCGAAAGCATCGATCACAGCGCGCTGGGCGAACACGATCCAGCACTTCAGATCCGCACGCTTCAGCTCCTCGTGCGGGAACTAGATGAACGCGGCAGCGACCGCGACGCGCTGATCCGGACCATCAGCGACTGGCAGCGCACGGCCGAGCAGCTTTACGGCAGCGATTCGCTGGAAGCCGCCAAGGCGTACGTCTGGTCGGTCAACAGCAGCACCGACCCGCAGGTGCAGGACGTGCTGATGCGAAAGGCTTATGCCATCCAGACTGCAAAGCTGCCGCCGGTGTCCAGTGCCCGCGCCCGCGCCGAATACAACATGGCGGACTTCTATCTGAGCTTGCGGAATCGACCGGACCAGGCCGAACCGCATCTGGCGCAGGCGGTGCAGATCGGGCGCAAGGTGTCTTCGCGGGCCCATGCAGACGTGCGCACATTCGAGTCGACGTGGGCGCAGACGCTGAACGGGCTGGGTCGATACCGCGAATGCCTGGATCGGCTGTCTGCGCCGCCGGGAGATCCGGACGACGAAGCCGATGCGCTATCGCTGAGCGCGCTGCGACTGGAGCTGGCGAAAGCCTACGCCGCGCTGCACAGGCCGAAGGATGCCCGGAGGGAAATGGACGCCGTCGAGGCCCTGTGGCGGGAGATCGGCAAGCCGCTTCCGGCCACGCTGTCCGCTGCCATCCGCGCGCTTGAGGCCGGTCCCGTCCCGCGAGCCGACGAACGGTGATCCTGTTTGGTGCCGCAATCCGCTCAACGAAGCGGGCCAAGCTATATCGGCGCATCCATGCGGCCAAGGATCACCGCATCGACCGGCAGGCGCGCAAGCCATGGCTGGTCGCAGATCGGTCTGGGAGAGATCGGTCTGGGATACTCACGGGCCGGAGATGTTGAAGAGCGCGCAGGACCTGCGGTCTTCCATACCCTGCATTGAATCCAAACGCTTG
>JANOXT010000313.1:0-6892 GCA_031418555.1 Lysobacterales bacterium
GGCATCGGGGAAATATTCGGCCCAGATCGCGTTATAAACCGTGAAATCCCGTGCCATATCGGTGAGATAGACGGTCACATCGACAACATCTTCCCAACGCGCGCCGCTGGCATCCAGCACCGCGCGCACATTGGCGAACACCGCATGCGTCTGTGCAGCGATGTCGTAGGTGATCAGCCGGCCTTCGGCGTCGTGGACATTGCCGGGAATGCCGTTGCTGGCGGCATCGCGCGGACCGATGCCGGAAAGAAACAGCAGATTACCCACGCGACGCGCGTGCGGGTAATGGCCCACGGCTTTGGGTGCGGACGTAGTGTTGACGCTTTGGTTCATTTGTTATGCTCCGGCGTCTGCAATTTAGCGAGCGCATCCGCATAAATCGATGGCAGGCGATTCGATGCGTCAACGCTGATCTGCAAGTCGCGCATGCGGCCGTCGTGCAAACCGTAAACCCAGCCATGCACGCTAAGCGCCTGTCCGCGCGCCCAGGCATCGTGCACCACGGTGGTCTGACAGACATTCACAACCTGCTCGATGACGTTCAACTCGCACAGACGCGCGTGGCGCAGCGCATCCGTGTCGATCGCATCCAGCTGTTCAGCATGCTTCTGAGCGACATCGCTGACGTGACGGAGCCAGTTGTCGGCGAGGCCGACGCGTTCTCCATGCAGACTTGCGTGCACGCCACTGCAGCCGTAGTGGCCAACTACCAGAATATGTTCGACTTGAAGCCGATCAGTCGCGAACTGGATCACCGACAAGCAATTCAGATCGGTGTGGACGACGACGTTTGCGATATTGCGGTGAACAAAGACTTCGCCGGGTGCAACGCCGATGATTTGGTTGGCCGGTACTCTGGAATCCGAGCAGCCGATCCACAGGAATCGGGGTTTCTGCTGATTCGAGAGTCGACGGAAGAAGTCGGGGTCTTCTCGGTGCATGCGTTCGGACCAAAGACGATTGTTCTCCAGAAGTCCCATCGGTGGACTCATAGCGCTATCCCTATGTTTTTGGTGGTGGTGAAAAACCGCATCGCTTCGACTCCACCTTCGCAGCCGAGCCCGGATTGACCGACGCCGCCGAAGGGCGTGCGCAGGTCGCGCATCAGCCACGTATTGATCCACACCATCCCTACGCGCAGCTGTGCGGCGAATCGATGCGCGCGTTTGAGGTCGTTGGTCCATATCGATGCTGCGAGACCGTAGTCGCTGGCGTTTGCGAGCGCCAGTGCGTCGGCATCGTCAGCGAACGCCTGCAGCGTGATGACGGGCCCGAAGATTTCTTCGCGATTGGTCGCGCAGTCGGGGCCGAGATTGTCGATCACCGTTGGCGCCACGAACCAGCCCGGCCGGTCCAGCGCGTGACCGCCGCACAGCACATGGCCGCCTTCGTCGCGGGCGCGCTGCAGTGCGGCGACGACTTTGTCGAAATGCGCCTGCGAGACCAATGGGCCCATCCGCGTATCCGAATCCATCGGGTCGCCGAGACGCAGCGCCAACGCGTGTTCTACCAGCGCATCGCGCACTTCGGCGTAGATGCTGCGTTCGATCAGCACGCGCGAGCCGCACAGGCAGATCTGGCCGCTGTTCTGGAACGCCGAACGCACGATCACATCCAGCTGATCGCGCCAGTCGCTGTCGGCGAAGATCAGCGTGGGGTTTTTGCCGCCCAGTTCCAGCGAGACTTTTCTAAGCTGCGAAGCGGCGAGGGCGGCGATGCGCTTGCCGACCGCGGTGCTGCCGGTGAACGACACTGCTTTGATTGCAGGATCCAGCACCAGCGGTTCGCCGATGTCGGGGCCCAGGCCATGGACGATATTGAGTACACCTGCGGGAAATCCGATCTCGATCGCCAGCCGGCCGAGCATGGTGGCGGTGGCCGGAGTGACTTCGGAAGGCTTCGCAACCACGGTGTTGCCCGCGGCCAGCGCCGGCGCGATCTTCCAGGTAAACAGATACAGCGGCAGGTTCCACGGCGAGATGGTCGCGACCACGCCCAGCGGCTGGCGCAGGGTGTAGTTGAGCCCGGCCTGACCGTGATGCGATTCGCTGGCGAACTGGGTTGCAGCGTGCGCGAAGAAGCGCAGGTTGGCGACGGCGCGCGGAATTTCGGCATCGCGGGCCAGCGCATAAGGTTTGCCGCTGTCCAGCGCCTCGGCATGCGCGAAATCGTCGAGCCGTGTTTCCAACGCATCTGCCAAACGCTCCAGCCATCGCGCGCGTTCGGTCGACGCCAGCGCCGACCATGCCGGAAACGCTTCTTTCGCTGCGGCGATGGCATCGGCAGCATCGGCAGCATCGCCGGCCGCGACCCGAGCGTAGGCCTGGCCGTTGGCGGGGTCGAAGACATCGAATTCGCGCCCGCTGTGCGACGCGCGCTCGGTGCCTGCGATCACATGTTGGAAAGTTCGCATCGCGCAAGCTTACCCAGATCAACCGCTGCCTGTCCCCTGATGGCGTCTGGCCCCGTTAATGCTGGGGTGCCCGTGCAGCCGAGCGAGGATTCGCCTGCGCACGGTGCGCAAAGCGCACGGCACCCTGCGGTGTCGCATCCCACTCAAGGACATCAAGAGATCGCAATGAAGAAGACACCTGCCAACGTTCTGGTTCTCGCCGCGCTGATGTGCGCATCGTTCGCCGCACAGGCGCACGGCGACGCATGTCCCAAACCTTTCCAGGCCACCGGTACGATCGCATTGCCTGCAGGCTACAGCGGGGTAACCGCCCAATTCACGGTGCCGGTGGGCTACCGTCTGCAGATCGAACAGATCAGCGCTGGCTTTCGTTTGCCTTCAGCCACCGATACTGCGGATTTCCAGGTCGGCACGACAGTCGGCGGGATATTCGCCTGGCACGATCTGAATGTCGCCCAGGGTTACAGCAACCTGGATCGAAAAGCCTTCGGCCCGGTCACGCTGTATGCCGACAAGAGCACCGATGTGCGTATTTCCATTGCCCGGATCACGACCAGCTACCCGGCTGCGACCGCACGCTGGGCGGTGACGGGCTGTCTCTACGTGGCCTGAAAACCGGCTTCAGGCTTGGCAGCGCCGGCATAGATAGAGCCGGCGCGATCCTGTTTCCTGACGGACGATGCGTGCGCCGCATTGCGTGCATGGTTCGCCTTCGCGATCGAACACCAGAAAGCGGAAACCCTCCGGGGTGTCGGTGAGATAGTCCTCGCGCATGCCGTTGGCGGGCTCGATGCCGCGCGTGGCGTAGCTGCGTCGCGGAATCGCCAGCAGTTCGCGCGCAAGCGACTGGAGCTGCGGGCCGGAGAGATCGGCAGGCTTGCGCTCCGGCAGCAGCCCGGCGGCGAACAGCACTTCCGAGCGCAGATAATTGCCCATGCCCGCCAGAAAGGCCTGATCCAGCAGCAGAGCGCCCAGCGCGCGACCGCGAAAGCGCGGGTCTTGCAGGCGCTTGGCGACCGTGGTCGCCTTGAGTGCCGGGTCCAGCACGTCGGGGCCGAGTTTCATCAGAAACGGGTGACGATGGATGTCGTCGTTGCGCCACATTTCGATATCGGAAGCCGAATACAGCAGAATCGCGCTGCGTTCGGTTTCCAGCGCCACCCGCAGCGATCGCGTAGTGTCCGGGCGCTCACCGGCGGCGACGATTTTCCATACCCCGTAGAGCTGGTTATGGCTGTACAGGGTCAATCCGTGGTCGAAACGGGTCAGCAGCGCCTTGCCGTGGGGAACGATCGCTTCGATGCGACGGCCGACAAGATCAGATTCGTGCGGCTTCAGCGCGGGAAACGCGAACCAGGCCGACCGCAGCGGTTCGCCGACGACAGCGGCAGCGAGACGGTCGGCGGCACGGCGGATTTCGGGGCCTTCGGGCATCGGATCAGGGCAGGGAAGGTGGGATGGTCTGCGCTTCGTGATATTCGAAGCCGATATGGCGCTCGGTGACGCGGGCGATCCGCGCCGACACGGGCACGGCCGGGCCGGTGCCCTGAAAGAAAAACAGCTGCGCGACATTGCCTGCGCGCAAGAGACAGCCGACCGGCCGGAAGATGCCGCATCCGCCTTCGGACAGATCCAGCACATCGCTGGACCACGCCACATCGCCGAAAACCACCATCACCTGGAGCGCGAAAGGCACGCGGTCCCCTGCGCGGCGTTCTTTCAACACAAGGTCTTCCATGCAATATATCCCCTGGATATGGCGGTGCCCGGCACGACGCAGGCACTGCGCAACAGGCTGACGCAGGCGAGTGGCTGAGGCAACCAGGCTTCTGACGAACGTGCGCGGATCAAGTGGGCAACGGTTGCGCTTCGAGATATTCGAAACCCACGAACTGCGGGCTGGTCCACACCACTTTGGCCTGCGCGCTGAAGACATGGCGTTCATCGATCATCAGGTACAGCCGTACTTCGGAGCCGTTGGCCAAAGACCAATCGTGAGGACGGGTGGTGCAGCATCCAGTGGCCGAGACATTATCGATATGGCCGAGAAAACCCTCGGCACCTCGTGCGATCAGCACGAGGCATTCGTAATCCAGACGCGTAGCGCGGCGGCGTTCATCGGGGGACATGAGATTGACTGCTGGGACTGCTAAGGCCACAGCATAGCCGTCCGGCCAGCCAACTCAAGGGGTGGCCGCCCTGCGGAACGCGCAGGCTGCATGGCCATGGGATCGCTACTGCTCAGATGGACTGCATGCGCCCGCCGTCCACGGCCAGACTGACGCCATTGATGTAGGCGGCGGCGGGCGAACACATGAAAGCGATCGCTGCGGCCACTTCCGGAGGCTGCGCGAAACGCCCGGCCGGCACGGTCTGGCGCATGGCTGCGGCCACGGCGTCTTCGCTCTGGCCCGCTGCTGCGGCACGGTCATGCAGGATCTGGGCCAGACGCGCGGTTTGGGTATAGCCCGGCAGGACATTGTTGACGGTGATGCCCTCGACCGCCACTTCCCGCGAGAGTGTCTTGGCCCAGCCTGCGACCGCGCCGCGAATCGTGTTGGAAACCCCGAGATTCGCGATCGGCTCGCGCACCGAGGTCGAGATCACGTTGACGATCCGGCCCCAATGTGCGGCCCGCATCCCCGGCAGCACGCACTGCACCAGCGCATGGTTCGCCAGCAGATGCCTGCGGAAAGTGTCGAGAAAAGCCGCTTCAGTGGCGCCATGCACAGCACCGCCCGCCGGGCCTGCGGTGTTGTTGATCAGAATATGCAACGGATGCAGGGTGACGATCCTGTCGACAGTCTCCCGCAGTGTGTCGGTATCGGACACATCCGCCACCACCCAGCCATGACGCTGTACACCGACGCATGGCAGATCCTCAACGACTGCCCGCAGCGCCTCTGCGCGTCTTGCCAATACGGTGACATCGGCACCCAGCAGCGCCAGTTCATGTGCGGTGGCCCGGCCGATGCCTTCGGAGGCGCCGCAGACCAGCGCGTGTTTGCCGCTGAGGTTCAGATCCATGGCCGTGTCGGTTCCTGTTCGGGTCAGTCGCTGCGGCCAGCGTCGCTGGCACGCATGAGCGCGGCAATCGCTTGCGCGCCGGTATCGTCGCGCGCGGCCATGTGCTCGCAAACCGCCCGCCGGTTTGCGACGGGATGATTCTGATTGAGCTTGAATTTCAGCGCGATGCGGGCCGGCACGAAGCGGAAGCCGACGATTCCGCGCAGCTGGCTGCGGTGGTCGTCGCGCGACATCTCGAACCGCCAGTCCTGGCCGACCGTCGCCTCGAAGCGCTGGCTGAGGCGGTCGACCAGATCGCCCAGCGCGGACTCATCTTCAAAAACATCGAGGCGGCCATGCAGATGCGCGACCGCGTAATTCCAGGTCGGTACGCGCGCCGCAGCTTCTTTGTCAGGGTAGACACCCGGCGAGACGTAGGCGTCGGGACCATGCACGATCATCAGCACTGCGCTGTCGTGTCGCGCCTGCGGGTTCGGCCGCGCCCAATGGCCTTCGACCAGCACCGCATCGCCATTGCGGCTGCACAGCACCGGCAAATGGCTGACGAAGGGCGCGCCTTCGGCATCGACGCTGATCAGGGTCACGAACGGATGCGCGTCGATCAGCGCATCGAGTTTGACCAGATCGGTTTCTGCAAAAGCGGATGGCAGGTACATGTCGTGGTCGCGCCGGTGTTCAGGCCCGCGCGCCCAAGGTCTGGATCATCAGCGCGCGCAGTTGATCGTCGTGTTCGACCTGCGGAGGTGATATCTCGCCGAGCGAAAAACCGCGTTCCAGCGCGTCCTCCTCGTCCAGGCCGTCCAGCGTGATGAACTCGGCGTCCATCAGCGCCGCGCGTGCGGTGTCCTCGCTGTCGTAGGCAAGAGTATTGCCGTCGCTGTCGAAAACTTCGGCGGTGCCGGCCTCGCGGATACGCAGGCGCGCCCAGACGATCGTGCGGCCCAGTGTCGCAAGCCACCAGGATTGATCCATGCTGCCGCTGGAAGAGATGCCGCTGTCGAGGTTCATGGATACGCCTCCGACCACAGCCACAGCATGCCAGCCATGAACAGCCCGAAGAGAATCGTCATCAGCGACAGCCGTGCCGGCGTTGCGAGACCGTCCAGATTGCGGTCCTTGGCGGTACGGTAGCCGCCATCGATCAGCCACCAGAGCGTAGCGGGATGGATGAACGCCGGCGAAGACAATCCGGCGAGCATCGCCGGCTGGCGATCGCGCATATGCACCAGCGCCAGCGGCCAGAAGATCACGAAGGCGCTTGCGCCGGCGATCGCCAGCGCCAGGAAAACAAGGGCGAGAAACAGGATCATGGCAGACGGTCTATCTCACTGTGGGGGCGGCGGGAGCCGCGATGGTTGATGAACATATCGGGCGGCCGATCGCGGGTCCCGCCGCTCCCACAGACGCCGCTTCCAAAAAGCAGTGCATCAGTACTCCGCGTGCCCCGGCGCG
>JANOXT010000314.1:0-7553 GCA_031418555.1 Lysobacterales bacterium
CATCGCGACTTCCGTCGCTCCTACAAAGCATCGCGACTTCCGTCGCTCCTACCAATCACGCGTCAACGCTTGGCGCTTCTCGCCCACTCCGCCAACATCACCGCAGTGGCGGCGGCCACATTGAGACTTTCTACCGCGCCGCTGCCGGGAATGGAAAGCCGCAGATCGCAGGCCTTCGCAAGCTCGGCATCCATGCCCTCGCCTTCGGCTCCCAGCACGTAGATCAACCGTTCCGGCAGCTTCGCCGCGAACAGATCGGCCGCGCCGCGCACCACGGTGGCGGCGAGCGAAAACCCGGCGCCACGCAGCTGCGCAATGGAATTGTCCTCGCGGCCCAGGCGCACGAACGGCACGATTTCGGCACCGCCCTCGGCGACGCGCGCGGCAGCGCCGGACATCGTCAATGCCGAATGCTTCGGCAGCAGCACTGCGCTCACCCCGAAATGCGCGGCGGAGCGAAGAATCGCGCCGAGATTATGCGGATTGCCCACGCCGTCCAGCCACAGCGCGCAGCACGGGCCGGGCTTGAGTTCACGCAGCCACGGCGACATCAGCAGCGGCTCTTCGCGCAAGACATCGGCGACCACGCCTTCGTGATGCGCGCTGGCCGCAAGTTTCTGCAGGTCCTCCTGCTCCACCACGCGATAGCCGACGCGATTGGCCACGCACCATTTCAGCAGCGGCTGCAGCTGCGGAATGCGCGCTTCGGCCAGATACAGCTTGCGGATCGCCTGCGGCCGTCGCGCGAACGCCGCCTGCACCGCATTCACGCCATACAGGCGCAGCTCGACATCGCGGCGCGGACGCGCGGGTTCGGCAGGCGGCGGGGGAGACGATGGATATTGTTTCCAGGGCATGGAAGGATTGTAGAGGCTGTGCGACCGCGCGTCGCGCATGCATGCGCTGGATCGTAGCGATCTGATCGAATCAAGCTGATCGATCAACCCATCGAATCAGCGCATCGAATCATCCGATCGAATCAGCGAAATACAGCCACGCTCCGATGCCCAGCGCACCAAACAGCATCCATATCCAGTGAAGCGAAACGCTATCGCCGGGCATCACGGTCGGCGGTCGCGCCTTGTTCATGAAGGCATGGGCCTCGGCGCGACCTTCGCTGAGCCCTTTGCTGAGATGGTCGCTGAGCTCGGCGCCGCGCTTGCTCGACAGCTCGCCGTGACCGTCGTCGGTGCGGATGCGCTGACGCTGCTTGTCGGCATCGCCCACCTGCTGCGAATAGGACTGGATGAGGGCCATGGCGCCTTTCAGGTCGCCACCGGTAGCTTCGCGGATCAGTTTGACCGCTCCGATCTTGTCGCCGCGCAGCAGCGCGGCAACCACGTCCTTGGGCATTTCTCGCGGATCGCTCATCGATGTCCCCGGATGGTCCCATCCGGATGGCCCGGATAGCTGATCGCCGCAGCATAGCGCGCTGGCGCGGCCAGCGTCGGAGCCTTAATTCGGCGCCTCAATTCGGTGCCTCGATTCGATATACATCAACACGGTGTGCCCTGGCGCACCGGCTTTTTCGGAACAATCACCATCACGATGCGCGACACGCGCACGCTGTCGGATCAATCCGGATCAATACGCGCTCAAACGTGTCCATCCAAAGGCGGCGTTTCAGCTTCCAGCTTATCCAACGCATGCTTCACCGCGTCGGGCGAGCGCGTGTACGGCGCCAGCAGCCGGTAGAACGCAGGCACCACGAACAGCGACAGCAGCGTGGAGAAGGCGACGCCGAAGATCACCACGATACCGATGGTGGCGCGGCTGGCCGAACCCGGTCCGCCGGCGACCACCAGCGGCACCGCACCCATGATCGTGGCGATCGAGGTCATCAGGATCGGGCGCAGACGCACCGCGCAGGATTCGAAGATCGCCTCGCCCACCTCGCGGCCTTCGTCGCGCAGCTGATTCGCGAATTCGACGATCAGGATGCCGTTCTTCGCCGCGAGGCCCACCAGCATCACGATACCGATCTGGCTGAACAGGTTGAGCGTATTGCCGGTGATCCACAGCCCGATCAGCGCACCCAGCACACCCAGCGGCACCGTGAGCATGATCACCAGCGGATGCAGAAAACTCTCGAACTGCGCGGCCATCACCAGATACACGATGATCAGCGCCATCGCAAACGTCAGCAGCACCGCACCGCCGCTGCGCGTGTATTCGCGCGCCTCGCCCTTCCAGTCGATCTGCGCCTGCTGCGGCAGCTCTTCGCGCGCGGTCTGTTCGGCCCAGGCGATGGCATCGCCCAAGCGGTAGTCGGGCGCGAGACCGGCGGACAGCGTGATCGAACGCAGACGGTCGAAGCGGTTGAAGCTGCCCGGCTCGGCAAGATCGCGCAGCGTGACCAGACCCGACAGCGGCACCAGCTGCCCGTTCTGCGCGCGCACCTGGATCGCGCCCAGATCGAGCGGCGTCGCGCGCGCGGCGCGGTCGGCCTGCAGGATCACATCGTATTCCTCGCCGTTGCGCACGAAAGTGGTGGCGCGTCGCGAACCCATCATCGTCTGCAAAGCGTTGCCGATATCGGCGACCGATACGCCCAGGTCGGCGGCGCGATCGCGATCGATCTCGACCCGCAGCTGCGGTCGCGTTTCCTTGTAATCCGAATCCGGCGAAACCAGCCCCGGGTTGTCGCCCATGCGCTTGAGCATGCGGTCGCGCCATGTGGCGAGTTCGGCGTACTCGGGGCCGCGCAGCACCAGTTGGAACGGCTGGCCGCGCGTGCGCACCAGACCGCCGGTGAGCTGCGGGCTGGCGCGCACGCCGGGAATGGCCGCGAGTTTGCCCTGCAGTTCCTTCGCGACCTCGGCGGTGCCAAGCGTCCGCGTGCGCCAGTCCTGCAGGAAGATGCTGATCCGGCCGCTCTGCATTTCGCCGCCGTTGCCGAAGCCGCCGGGCACGCGCGCGTTCGCGCGCTGGATCGGTTTGCCCTCGCCCACGTAGGGTTTCAGCAGGTGTTCCACCGCCTGCACCTGGCGCACGGTGTAATCGTAGCCGGCGCCTTCGGGCGCGTTCATGGTGATGAAAAACACGCCGCGGTCTTCGGTCGGCGACAGCTCCGACGGCACCTGTTTGAACAGCACGATACTGGCGACCACGGCAACCGCCATCAAGGCGATGAACAGCACCGGCTTGCCGATGCTGCGTTCGAGCAGTCTGCGATAGCGCAGCGACAGACGGCCGAACGCGCGCTCGATCCATCCGTAGATGCGGTCGCCGGTGCCGTGCTCATCGCCTTTGGCGCGGTGCGGCTTCAACAGCTTCGAGCACATCATCGGCGTCAACGTCAGCGCGACCAGCGCGGAAATCGCCACCGCACAGGCCAGCGCCAGCGACAGTTCGCGAAACAACCGACCGGTATTGCCTTCCAGCAGACCGATCGGCAGAAACACCGCCACCAATACCGCTGTGGTCGAGATCACCGCGAATGCGACCTGCCGGGTGCCGCGTTTCGCTGCGACCAAGGGCGGTTCGCCCAGATCGATCCGGCGCTGGATGTTTTCCAGCACGACGATGGCGTCGTCCACCACCAAGCCGATGCACAGCACCAGCGCCAGCAGAGTCAGCAGATTGATCGAGAAATCGAAAACGTACAGCGCGATGAACGCAGCGATCACACAGACGGGTACGGTCACCGCGGGAATCAGCGCCGCGCGGACGCGGCCCAGAAACAGCCAGATCACGATCAGCACCAGCACGATCGCTTCGACCAGCGTCGAATACACGCGCTCCACGGCGGTGTCGATAAAGACCGTGCTGTCGAACGCGGTAAAGATGTGCGTGCCCACAGGCAGCGTCGGCTGGATCCGCGCCGCCTCGGCCTGCGCCGCGCGGGCAACGTCGAGGCTGTTGGCGGTGGAGGTCTTGATCACCCCCAGACCGATATTGCGCTCGCCGTTGCTGCGGAAATACGAGCGCCGCTCCACCGACGCCAATTCGATCCGGGCCACCTCGCCCATCCGCGTGACCTGGCCACTGGCGCTGGTCGCGAGCGGAATCCGTGCGAAATCCTCGGGCTTCTGTTCGTTGCGGGCGACGCGCAGCACGAAATCGCGGTCGGCCGATTCCAGACTGCCGGCCGGCAGTTCGACGTTCTGCGCGCGCAGCGCGCGCTCCACATCGCCGGCGGTCAAACCGCGGGCCGCCAGCTGATCGCGATCCAGCCAGATCCGCATCGCGTAGCGCTGCTGCCCGCCGATCCGCACCTGGGCGACGCCATCGATCGACGACAGCCGGTCGACGACATAGCGCTCGGCATAATCCGACAGCTGCAGCGCGTCCATCGTGGTCGAGCTCATGTTGAGCCACAGGATCGGCTCGGCATCGCTCTCGACCTTCGACACCTGCGGCGCATCCGCTTCTTCTGGCAACCGGTCGAGCACGCGGCTCACCGCATCGCGCACGTCGTTGGCGGCGGCTTCGATCTCGCGCTTCGCCGAAAACTCGATGGTGATCTGGGCACGGCCGTTGGCGCTGCGCGATTCGATGGTTTCGATGCCCTCGATGCCGGCCAGCGCGTCTTCCAGCACCTGGGTGACGCGCGATTCGACCACGCCCGCCGATGCGCCGGTGTAGGCCACTTCGACCGACACGATCGGCGGATCGATCGCCGGCAGCTCGCGCAGGGTGAGCCGCGAATAGGCGATTGTGCCCAGCACGATCAGCATGAGGCTCAGCACGGTGGCGAACACCGGCCGCTCGATCGAGATATCGGACAGACGCACGGTTCAGCGCCCTGCCGCTGTCGGCGCCGCAGCCTTGGCAGCGCCTGCCGCTGCGGCTTCAGCGACTTTGCCGCCGGGGCGCAGTTTGCCGGCGCCATCGACCACGATGCGATCGCCCGCAGCCACGCCTGCGGCGATTTCGACCTTGCCGTCGCGACGCGCGGCAAGCACCACCTTCACCTGCTCGACGCTGTCGTCGGGCTTCACACGGAACACGAAACTCTCGGTACCGATCTGGGCCACCGCGATCTCGGGTATCAGCATCGCCTTGCGCTCGGCGCCGGAGACTTCGACGGTCATCAGCATGCCCGGCCGCAACAGCCGGCCGACGTTGGCGAAGTCCGCGCGCACCTGCACCGCGCGCGTGGACGCATCGATGCGCGCATCCACGGTGGACACGGTGCCGTCGAAGCTGCGGTCGGGATAGGCCACCGCGCGACCGCGAATGCGCTGGCCCGCACCGATGCGCGACAGCTGCGCTTCGGGCAGCGGAAAATCGACATAGACGCGCGACAGATCGTCCAGCGTGGCGATCGCGACGCCGGGCGTCACCAGCGCACCCGGGCTGACCTGACGCAGCCCCAGCACGCCGGAAAACGGCGCGCGGATCACCCGATCGGCAATCTGCGCGCGGATCTGTGCGATCCGCGCCTTCGCCGCATCGCGAATGGCGCGCTGACTGTCCAGCTGCGCACGCGCGATCAACTGCTGCTGCGCCAACTCGCCCTGACGGCGATACAGCCGCTCGGCATCGTCGGCGGCGGCCTGCGCTTCGGCCAGCGACGCCTGCTGCTGCCGGTCGGAGAGCGTGATCAGCGCAGCGCCTGCGCGCACCTCCTGGCCGCTGTCGAAGTGCACGGTCTGCACGATTTCGCTGACCTTCGCCGTCACCGTCACCGATTCGCGTGCTTTCACCGTGCCGGTCGCGACGAGGCTGTCGGCGAAAGTCTCCGGCTGCAGTCGAACGGTAGTCACTGCCGTCGGCCGGTCGCCGCCGTGCATCGCATGTTTGCCAACGCCATTCGATTTGCCTTCGCCATTGCAAGCGGCGAGCACCAGCAACAGGCTGGACAGAGCGACGGCGCGCCACCTGGCACAGCGATGCGGAACAGGGACAACCGCGTGGATCGGCGAAGTGGCGCAAGACATTGCAAAGTCCGGCAACATGGTCTGTCCGGATTGTAGCGGCAGGCTCATGACGCGGGGCAGTCGATGCGTATTGCATGCCTGTATTCGCATGCCACGCGCAGCCAGTGCGTGCGATTCGCATGGAATCATGACTTCTGGCCTATGCCGGACATCGTGTTCTCGACTTTATGCGGTCACACAGCGTTTCGCTGCTGCGTGGCGATCAGTGACATCACTATGGGCACTCGTTAGCAGGCGCATAAAAAATGCCAGTCAGTGAAAACTGACCGGCATTGATGTTGCCAAGTTCCAAAACCAGCCCCCTCCCATGCCTCCCCCTGCGCTGCGCGCAAGAGGAGAAGCAGATCGTTGCTTACTGGGATTCGACGCGCATCGGTTACCTCGATGCTCAGCCGTTCAACTGACCCAACGCAGCGAGCCCATTGTCGCGGGCGCGCGCGAACACCGTGGCCTGCGCTTTGGCGAGATTGCCGACCAGATCCTGCGACCAGATCTTCAGCGCGGCCGACTGCATCGCGCGGCCGTACGAGAACGACAGCGGCCACGGATTCGGGCCCAGTTGGTTCATGGCGTTGAGATGCGCGGTGGCGTCCTCGTCGCTCTGCCCGCCGGACAGAAACACGATGCCCGGCAGGATCGCCGGCACGGTCGATTTCAGGCAGATCAGCGTGCTTTCGGCGACTTCCTCGACCGAGGCCTGCTCTTCGCAGCCCTTGCCCGAGATCACCATCGATGCTTTGAGAATGGTGCCTTCCAACATCACGTTCTGCTGGTACAGCGCATCGAACAGCGATCGCAGCGTCACTTCGGTCACTTCGTAGCAGGTTTCGATGTCGTGGTCGCCGTCCATCAGCACTTCCGGCTCCACCATCGGCACCAGGCCGCATTCCTGACACAGCGCCGCATAGCGCGCCAGCGCGTGCGAGTTGGCCTCGATGCACGTGCCGGACGGAATGTCTTCGCCGATATTGATCACTGCGCGCCACTTGGCGAAGCGCGCGCCGAGCTGTGCATATTCCTTCAGGCGGTCGCGCAGGCCGTCGAGGCCTTCGGTGACCACTTCGCCCGGGAAGCCGGCCAATGCGTGCGTGCCGCGGTCGACCTTGATGCCCGGGATGATGCCGTTGTCCATCATCAGCTTGGTGAACGGCACGCCGTCCTTGGTGGACTGGCGGATGGTTTCGTCGAACAGGATCGCGCCGGAAATGTGCTGGTTGAGATTCGGCGTGGTCAGCAGCAGCTCTCGGTAGGCGCGGCGCTGTTCTTCGCTGTTGGGGATGCCCACGCCTTCG
Organism: Lysobacterales bacterium; assembly: GCA_031418555.1. Classification (GTDB taxonomy): domain Bacteria; phylum Pseudomonadota; class Gammaproteobacteria; order Xanthomonadales; family Xanthomonadaceae; genus Lysobacter_I. The sequence goes on from JANOXT010000314.1 coordinate 7,178, forward strand.
AAGCGCTTGGCGATGGTGGCGTTGGATTCGTCGATGGCGATGATGCCCTTACCCGGCGCGACCATGGCGCGGGCGATATCGGCAAGCTGTTCGATGCTCATGGGGAGTCCTGGGTTGGGCGGAGAGAGGCAGCGGGAAAGTCGGTCATTATACCCGCTGGCGACGACCGAAAGCCCATTGCGGATCAATCACTTAAGTCGTTCCAGAGCGGATTTTGACCCGTTTGTTGCATACGAATTCATAGTCGGCCTGTCCAGACCCGCCCGCTCAGTCGACGATGAAGAGCGTCGCACCCGCCTCAGTGGACGAACGGTGCGGCTCGGCGCCATCGGCGACCTGGTAGCTCATGCCCGGCGTGAGCGTGAACACGCGGCCG
>JANOXT010000315.1:0-5509 GCA_031418555.1 Lysobacterales bacterium
GAACAGCGTGGCGATCTTCGATTTCACCTCGGGCTGCGCGAACGTCACCGTATGCATGGCAACCTCCTGCGCGATCGTGGCCGGCAGCGCTTGCCGCAGGGGTGCGCTGAGATGTTCTTTGAGCGCGACCAGCGAGACCCGGGGTTTTTCCGCCAGCGCTTTCGCGAGTTCCAGTGCATGCGCCATCACTTTGTCGCGCGGAACCACGGGAAACGGCATGCCGCGCTGCTGCAACTCCTCCCCTCGGTAGTTGTTTGCAGTGAGCATCATTTCCGTCGCCAACCCAAGGCCCAGTTTTTGCGGAAGGATGAAGGTCGCGCCCATACCCGGAGTAAAGCCGTAGCGCATGAAATTCGTGGTGTAAATGTTCTCGCGGCCGAATACGATCAGATCGGCGAACATCCCGAGTACGAACCCGCCGCCGATGCCGTGACCTTGCATCGCGGAGATCACCGGCACCGGACAGTGCAACGGAAGACTGTACAGCGCGCGATCCGTGAACGCGCCGCGTCCGTCCGAGAGATTCATCAGCTGTTCCTGCGTACCGCCGCTGGCGAAGTAATTGTCATAGCCGGTCAGCATGACCACTTTGCAGTCCGGCAGGCGCTCGACTTGGGCGAATGCGTCCATCAGCCCTTGGGTGATGGCCTCGGAAAAGGTGTTCTTACCGACGCGATCCTGCATTTTGATCTGCAGGATGTGCGGGGCGATGAACTGCAGCTCGACGGCTTTTTCGGCGCTCACGCCGCGCCCTCCCAGGGAAACTGGCCGGTCTTCACGTAGCGCGAAATTCGCTGCAGGTTTTCGACGTCCGAAAACACTTCGCGGTTCGCGGCAAGCGCACTGACTTCCGTGGTGTCGATGGATGACTCGATCACGGTCATATAGCGTTTGTAGCGGGTCACGCTTTGTTTGTTGAGTCTGCGCAAACGCAGTAGGTTTTTGCGCAGCAGGTTATCGCTGTTGTCTTCGTAGGCGTCGACCAGTCCCCATTCATGCGCGGTCTGCACGGTGATGGGCTGGGTCGAGAGCGTCATGTAGTTGGCTTTGGCGAAGCCGATCCGGCGGATGAGGAACGGCAGCACGCAGGCCGGCATCAGGCCGAACAGCAGTTCCGAGAGACTGAACACGGCCGCCGAATCGGCGATCACGATGTCGCAGGCGGCGACGAATCCGATGCCGCCGGCGTTGGCCTTGCCGCGTACGTGAGCGATCGACACGAAGGGCCCTGTCGCGAGACGACGCCACAGGTCGTACATCGGCTTCGGGTCCTGCTGCGGCACGCCATCACCGTCGAAACTCTTCTGCAGCTCGGCGAAATCCGCACCGAAACAGAAGACGTCGGGCAAGCCTTCGACCACAACGATCTTCGCGCGCGTATCGCATTCGTCCATTGCCGACGTGAATTCCGCGATCAACCGGTCGTTGATCGCATTGTTCGCTTCCGGCCGATGGATCTGCAAATAGGCGATTTCATCGTCGAAGCGGACGCGCAGCGCGCTGAAGTCCCCGGTGTCCATCAACCGGCCGTCCATCATCCGATCCACTCGTATTCCCGATGGAACTCTTTGATCTCCTTCAGGAACATGGTGGGCTTACCCATCGCGGTGCGCGCACGTGCGATGAAATCGGAATCCAGGACGACGTTGCGCGTACCGAACTTGACGGCGTTGCTGCCGACCAGCAGGCGATCGTATTCTTCCATCGTCAGTTCGGTGCGGCGATCGAGATGCTCCTTGATCTGCATGCTGCGCAGACGCTGTTGGCCTTCCTTGCGTACGACGCCGCTGAAGAACTCGGAGCAGCAGCCAGAACCGTAGGAGAAGGCACCGATACGGCGCGGGGTCTCGAAGTCGCCGTGTTCGATGGTGCTGGCGATCGCCAGCGCCGTGGTCGCGCCCATGATGTTGGCAACCCGCTGGCAGTAGATCAGTGCGGGGGTAACACGGCGCTGGAAATCGTCCTCGATCTCCTGCGGCTTGGCGCGGACCATCTTGCGCATCATGTTGCGGTGCGCGCCCTTGATCATGCCGCCAAACGGGCAGTGATAGGCCAGATAGGTGAAGGTGGCGGCGAAATCCGCGTCCGGCACGCGCTTTTTATATTCCAGGAACGCGTTCTCGCAGCAGTCGAGATAGGAGAGCAGCGACAAATCCGAATCGCCGGCATCGCCGTCGACGGTGGGCCTGCAGGTATCCATCACTTCGTAGCCGTAATAGCCGTTAGCGCCCACATCCACTTGGAAAATGTGCGGCTGGTCGCTGATCAGCATCGCGACCGCGCCGGAGCCATTGCTGGGCTCGGCGAACGACCAGTCGGCGGTCAGCGCGTCGCCGCCCTCCTCGACCATGAAGCGCGAAATGTCGGTGGCGATCACCAGCGCTTTGGCGCCTGGCGAGGCCTGCGACAGCACGAAGTTCACCGCCATCTGGATGCCGGCCGCACCGGAATAGCAGGCATTCTTGATCTCGAACAGGCGGCAGTTGCGGTTCAGCCCAAGCAGCGAGTGGCAGTAGGTGCTCATCGATTTTCCGAAATCGAATGCCGATTCGGTGCAGGTGATCACCATCTCGATGCGGTCGCGCTCCTCGGGGCTCAGCGCATCAACGATGGGCTTTGCGGCGTTGACCGCAAAGGTGATCGGGTCTTCATACGGCAACGCAACCGTCTTTTCCTTCATCAGGAGATTCTCGAACCTGGAAGTGTCGAGCTTCCGATGCTCGGACAACTTTCTTACGTCGAGGAACGCCGTGCCGGCGAACACGTTCATTGCTTCAATGCCAACTGCTTTCATCCTGTTTCTCCAAACTAAAAAATGTTGATTGCCGCCATATCCGATGCTGTGTCGTAGCCGATGCGCCGCCGTTATGGGCGCAATATCCGCCAGTCCAGCTTCGCGCCATTGGCCCAGAGTTCCGCGATCTTCTCGACCTCGCCGGTTTCGACGAGCCGACGCATGAATTCCTGGCCCGCCTGGGTGTCACCGATATCCAGCTTGTCCCCGGAACCGCTCTTGTTCGAGCCGCGGAAAACCTTGCGGTGATAGAAGCTGTCCTTCTCATCCAGGAAGCCTTTCAGCATCTCGTCGAACTCGTCGATCGAGCGAGCGACGAAGGCGACCCGCTCCTGCATGGCGGCTCTGCCGATCTGCAGGGTGTGTGCGATCCGTCGCAGCGTCTCGACGCTGCGGTCGGTTTTCGACAGAAATTCGGGGTAGGCCTGCAGCGTAGCGTGAAGGTTGTCGGCGTTGCGCGCCGAGAACACCAGCAGCTGTGCGTTGTCGGCGCTCTGCAGGCCATGACCGGCCGCAAGGTCGACGTACTCCTCGATGACCACGTGTGCGTTGGCGCCGCCGAACCCGAAGCTGCTGACCCCGCCAATGCGGGTCTGCCCTGCCGGAACCTCCCAGTCGACCGCTTGCTGCGCGATCCTGTAGGGCGTGCGTTTGAGATCGATCAACGGACTGATGGTGTCGCAGTGCAAACTCTTCGCGATTTTCCTGTGGCGGATCTGCAGGATGACCTTGATCATGCCGACGACGCCCGCGCCATACTCCAGGTGGCCGATATTGGATTTGATGCTGCCGAGGTAACAGGGCGCAGCGATCTGTTTTTCGGCGGCGGTATCAGCGTCGAGGAGTTCCTTGGCAACGGTCTTCAATCCGCTGATCTCGACCGGATCGCCCAGTTCGGTCCCCGTGCCGTGGCATTCGATGTAGCCGACGCGATGGAAGTCGATGCCCGCATCCTCGATGGCCCGCCGGATCACCGCGGCCTGCGCGTTGGGATTGGGCGCGGTGAGCGACGTCGTGCGCCCGCCGTGGTTCTCGGCTGCGCCCTTGATCACCGCGTAGATGTCGTCGCCGTCGCGCTGCGCGGCCTTCAGCGGTTTCAGCATGAGCATGGCCACGCCTTCGCCGCGCACGTAGCCGTTGGCCTTGTCCGAGAAGGTCTTGCAACGGCCATCGGCGCAGAGCATGCCGGACTTGGCGAAACTGACGTACACGTCCGGCGCGATCAGCGCGTTCACGCCGCCGACGATGGCCACCGCGCAGTGGCCGCCGCGGATCGCTTCGATGGCGCGATGCACCGCCACCAGCGAACTGCTGCACGCCGTGTCGATCGGGTTGCTGGGGCCGTGCCAGTCCATGTAGTAGCTGATTCGGTTCGGACCGACCGACGACACGCTGCCGGTCACCGAATAGGCTTCGATGGGAAGGTGGCTCATCATGCTGGCGTAGCTGGTCGGGCCGCAGCCGACGTAGATGCCGGTGTTGGTACCCTTGAGGCTGTCGCCCCCGTAGCCCGCGTCCTCGATGCATTCCCAGACCGATTGCATCATCAGCCTCTGTTCCGGGCTCATGTACATAGCTTCCGCCGGCGAGATACCGAAGAACAGCGGATCGAAGTCTTTGATGCCTTCGATGAAGGAACCCCAGCGGCTGACGCCGGGATAATCGCGCCAGTCCCAGCGGTCCAACGGGATCTCGCTGACCATGTCGCGCTCGCCTTCGAGCATCCGCCAGAATTCATCGGGGTTGTCCGCACCAGGGATACGGCAACTCATGCCGACCACGGCGATGTCTTCATCGCGATAGCTGGACCGGTTCCGGTAGGCTTCGCGGAACCGGCGTGCGAACTGCGACACCGTAGCGCCACCCGGAATCACCGGCTCGTGCGCTGCCGGCTGTGCCGGGATATTCGCCGGAATCTTCGATGCGGGGGTGGCGGCCTTGGCACCGTTCACCGCGAACTTCCTGATCATTTCCGGCGCATGGTTCTCGGCGAGGAACTGGCTGAAACGCAGCAGATTCGAAGCCTCGAACATCGCCGTCGGCATGAGATTCAGGTCGTAGACGTTGTTCAGATGCGAGACGAAGCTTGAAATGAGAATCGAATCGAAGCCGAAGTTGGTCCAGTCTTCCGTCTCGTTGATCTGGTTCGGCTTCATTTTCAGATGCTGCGCAGCCTGCAGGCGCATTTCCTGCAGGATCTCGCGCTGCAGCTTGTCCAGCTCGACCGACGATTGCACGGGCTGCGCGTCGGCGACGGGCGCCTTCGGGGGCGCGAACAGGGCCGCATGGGCATGCTTCTGACCATAAAGCGGCAGCAGGTTGGGGTGCGGCGAGGCAATGGCGAGCCGCAGCGCTTTGAGGCCTTCTGCACTCGGTAACGGCTTGATCGCATACGTCCGGGCGAGCGTCTCGCGGCTGGCGTCGTCGATCCGCATCGCCCCCTCCTCCCAGAGCGGCCAGTTGATGCCGAGCGAAAGGCCCTGCGCCTGCTGTGCACGCACGCGCGTCGAGCGCGCTTCGATATACGTGTCCATGTAACCGTTTGCGGCCGCATAGTCGAACTGCCCGGCGTTGCCGAGCGCGCCGGCAACGGACGAGAACGCGATGAACAATTCGAGTGGGCAGCCGGCGGTGGCGCGATCGAGGTTCTCGATGCCCTGTACCTTCGGCGCGAGTACCCTGTCGATGGCATCGGCGGTCTTGTGGATCACCAAG
>JANOXT010000316.1:0-27180 GCA_031418555.1 Lysobacterales bacterium
TCGGGAGGCGTCGAAGAACTGGAAGTCGATCCATCACTGGAAGCCTGCGCTGCAGAGCTTCCAGACGATGTTCGGCGAGGAGCGCGTACCGTTGGCGGCGCTATGAAAAACTCAGATACACAGTTCGCTTGACAGACCCGAAGCTGTCGCTCTGATCGTTGCGTCGGGATGCGAGAATTTCGAGGTCGCGCTGGGCCACCGGCTGGACATCCGCTGCGACGATCAGGACTACACCGCGCTGTGGCTGGAAAACGATATCCTCGGCGCAACCTTCCACTCCCGGCTGGTCACTGCGGTGCGCGAAGAACAGGGGCTGACCTATTCGATCCCCTCGCAGCTGGCCAAACCGTGTCGCGAGTTCGACGGCTATTGGCAGATCGATCTTTCGCTGAGTGCGGACAAATGCGAGCTTCACGCACTACTGCAACAACCGCCCACGCTTGTCGGCCAGATCGATCACCGCTTCCATGCCCGAGCGGAACTCCAGCCCATCGGCTTCGATGCCGTCGCTGAAGATCACGCCGCCGTCGGGCATCAGTGAGCGGATCCGCAGCGGTGTCTCGGCATCAATGTCACCGAACACCAGCTTGGCCTGGCTCCAGCGGCTGGGGAAGGGCTCGCGGACGCTGAAGACGAGCTGCTGCGCATCCCACGCGAAGCCGTCCTTGCGCAGCGCCTGGGTGCGTTTCGACGGCTTGCCGCCGGCCATCGCGGTGGCGCCGGTCAACACGCTGCGCAGCCAGCCGGTAGAGCCCAGACCGGTGGAGACGATCACGCCGCTGGACGATTGCCGCTCCGCACGATCGCCCAACTGCAGCTCGTAGCGTGCGGACACGTGGCTGCGCGCGCCGATGAAAAAATCGTTCACCGCCAGCAGCTCCTGGCCGTCGGTAAGCCTCGCGCGCGCCATCGTGATTTCGCGGATCGGGCGACGGCCGCGCCAGATGTCCGGCAGCAGCGTCGGAAGCTCTTCCGGCTTGAACGGCAGCAGCACGCCGTCGAAGCGCTGCGGGTCGGGATTGATCGCGATCACCGATTGATCGCCCAGATACTTCAGCGTGTTCGCGACCAGCCCGTCCTGCCCCAGTACCACCACGATGCAGTCGGGCGGAAACAGGAAGTTCGGCAGGAAGCCGCGATCCAGCGGCTGCACCCGGCCGTGTTTGCGCAGCGACTGCTCGACGCTGGCGATCGCCGCGCGGTAGACGCGGTCTTCCAGCAGGAAATCCTCGAAATCCATGCCCAGATGCTCGGCCTGGAAGCGGGCCTGCTCCACGGTGTTGTAGCGCGACACCTGTTCCTGCAAGCGCGTGCGCCGGGTGACCAGGACGATTTTCCGATCCTGGTCGTGGGTCGACGTCATTTCGATCTGCCGGCCAGCTGCTGCAGCAGATCGGGCGAGAAATTGAACTCGCCGATCTTCTCGGCATTGTCGGCAAGATTCTGGAACCCGAGCGCGATCAGCGTCTCCGGGCTGGCCTGCGCCAACAGCAGCGCCTGCTGCGCGCGCGGGTCGAGCGTCTTCATCGCTTCCACCAGCGTCTGCACCGCATACGCGCGCACTTCGGCTTCGCGCTTGCGGTTCTCCGCCTGCTGCTGCACCAGTTCGGCGTTCTGTTTTTCAAGCCGAACGTGGCCGGCCAGTTCCTGGGTCTGGATTTCCTGACGCTTCTCCAGAATCACCCGCTCCGATTCGACTTCGGTCTCGCGCACCTGGCGCTTCTTCTGCTCGATCACCAGCTCGCTGTGCAGCTCGCTTTCCTTGATCGTCTGCTCCTGCGCGATCGCCGCGTTGCGTCGCGCATAGGTCGCATCGTCGGCCTGCTTGAGAATCTCCTCGCGCATCGGCGCTTCCAGCGCACGCGAGGTTTCCGGCGTGGGCTTCGCCGCAAGCAGGGCCAGATCGACCACTTCAATGCCCAGCGCGATCAGGCTGGGCGCCGCGCTCAACCCCTGCCGCGCGGTTTTCGACAATTGTTCGGTGCCGTGCAGCAGGTCGCGAAGATCGGCGTCCTGCAGCAGCGCGCGGAACTGCGCCTTCACCGCGTTCAACACGCGGATCGGCAGGCGCTCCGGATCTTCCGATGCATAGGCGCCGTTGGGCAGCAGCACGAAATTCTGCTGCTCCGACAACGTCTTCGGCTGGGTGATGCGATAACCGACCTGCCCCTGCAGCGTGACCGCCTGGAAATCGCGGGTGGTTTCTTCGAACATGAAAGGCACATCGACCGCATTCAGCGGCACGCTGACCAGCGTGGACTTCGGCGCGAAATAGAAAAACGCCAGACCGGTGCCCTCGCGCACCACCTTGCCGTTCTGGAACTGCATCAGATAGTGGCTGGGCGAGGATTTGACGTAGCGGACACCGAACATGCGGAGCTCTCCTGGGTGCTCGCGCAGTCACGCGAAGCGGGCGGGCGGATACGAAAAAGACCTCGCCATATTCTCAGAACACCGCATGAAAGAGGAGCCTGCGCGCCGGCCGTCATTGCGGGGTTGGCTGATCCTCCCAGAACGCCATCTCGCCATACTCCCAGCGCCACGGCGCACCGGTCTTGCCGAGGACGAATTCGACCAGTCTCGGAAACGCCGGCTCGGCGCGCACATCGTTCGCAAGGATCACCGCGCAGCGCTGTCCGCGTTCGATGCAGACCAGGGTGTTGCCGGTGGAATCGTTGTGGCCGCCTTTCATGAAGCCAGCGCCCTGCGGGCCGCGAAAAGCGATCACGCCCAAGCCCGCTGCCAGATCCTTGCTGCGCTGGTCGATGGGCAACTCCGCCTGCAGCGACGGAAACTGCGCGGCGGTCGTGATGGCCAGCTGCGGTCTGGTCAGCTCGGCCCGCATCTTTCTGCTGATGCCTTCACCGCGTACATAGGCGGCCGCGAACGTTGCGATGTCGTCGATGGTCGTGTCCATCGAACCGGCCGCGCGCACCTTGCTGCGTTCGTCGTGAAGCTCTACCGAACCGTCGGCGCGCCAGCCATCGGCGAGATTCGCAGCGAAGTCTGGACGCCAGATCAGGCTGGTGTTGCGCATACCGAAGCGATCGAACACCCGCCGCTTCATCTCGACGCCGACATCCAGACCCAGCCCGCGTTCGATCGCGAACTGCAGCAGGATCATGCCTTCGCCCGAATAGGCGTAGCGCGCACCCGGATCGAAGTGGAAGCGCAGCTTGCCGTCGGGTTCGACGAAAGCGAAATTGGCGAAACCGACGCTGTGCGTGAGGGCATGGCGCGCGGTGATCGACCGCCAGCGTTCATCGCCGGCCAGATCCACCCACGGCGCGTATTTCTCTTCGGTCGGGTATTCCGGCAGCGGACGGTCCAGATAGCCGGCGAGCGGCCGGTCCAGATCCAGCCGCCCTTCTTCGACCAGCTGCATCACCAGATAGGCGAATGCCGACTTGGTCAACGACGCGCCGTACATGATCGTGTCGGTCTGCAGCGGTGCGCCTGCCGCGTTGCGGTCGCCATAGCTGCGCACGCGCACCACGCGGCCCTTGTCGATGATGGCGATCGTGAGGCCGCGCGTTTGCGTCGCGGCCATGGCGCGCGCGACTTCGGCGTCGAGGGCGGCTTTGGTTGGCACGCGTGCGACGACGGGCGACACGGCGACGGCGATCAGCGTTGCGGCGCAAAGCAGACGCAAGCGCCGGCGGTGCGATGCGGGGTTCGGTGAAGTCGTGGTCATGATGATTTCTCGGGAGGTCCACTGCACATGACGGACGGGAAAGCGTGAACTTACATCGACCTGCGTTTGATCGGATCGATCCACCGGATGTAAGAACCCGCGCCCCGGCGCGTCATCAGGGTTAAACCGCCTTCGCAGAACCCGACGATGTCATGCTTGCCCACGACTTGCAGGAGCCCACTGGTGACCGAATCCGCGGCCTCCGACCCGGAAACCCTGGCGCGGCAATACGGCCCGCTGGTGTTCAAGGCCGCGTATCGCGTGCTGGGCGATACGTCGCTGGCCGAAGACGTGCAGCAGGAGGTGTTCCTGCGCTTGATCGAAACATCGCCGCGTGCGGTCGCATCATGGCCCGCCTATCTCACCGCATCGGCTACGCGCAGCGCGATCGACGTGCTGCGCCGACAGCGCCGATGGTGGCGCCTGCTGCCGCTGTGGCAGATGCACGCACCCGTCGAAGCGCCATCCGCCGAAGACACCTGCATCGCGCGCGAACAGGCGCAGCGGCTGCGCAGCGCGCTGGCGGGACTGCCGCGTCGCGAAGCGCAATGCTTCGGCCTGCGCTATCTGCAAAGTCTGGATATCGGCGAGATCGCGCAGGCGCTTTCGATGACCGAAAACAACGTCAACGTCACCCTGCACCGCGCCCGCCGTCGGCTGGAAGCGCAGTTGGGCGACGCCACCGTGGAGACCACGCCATGACCCACCGCCACGAACACGAACTGTCCGCGACGCTCGCAGCGCATGTGCGCTGCACCGACGCGGTGCCGGACGAGGCGATCGACCACGCCCAGGCTCAGCTGACCGCGCGGATGCAGCAAGTGCGCAGGCCCGCTCGCGCACCGGCCCGCGCGTGGTGGGCCGTCACCGCAACCGCCGTGCTTGCGATGGCCGTGATCATCGCCGGACCCATGCTGTCCGGCAGCGGCGACGCGTTTGCAGCGGTGCAGGCCCACTTCCGCCATTTCGCTACGCTGTCGATGACCATCACCCAACGCTACGGCGGGAAGCGGCTGCAGACCTCGCACACCATCGTCGACGCACGCGGCATCGTGCGTACCGATGTAGGCGATCAGCTCAGCGTGATCGTCGATGCACCGCGCGGACGTTTGCTCACGCTGCTGCATGACCAGCGGGAAGCGATGCTCGCATCCATTCCGAAAACAACGGTTGCACAAAAAAATGCGCTGCCGTGGCTGGACGACCTGCGCACTTTCAAAGGCAAAGCCACACCGCTGCCCAACACCCGCATCATCGACGGCCGCAGCGCGCGCGGCTGGACCCTGCAAACCGGTGGCACCACGCTGGAACTCTGGGCCGATGACGAAGGTCTGCCTTTGGCGATGCGCCAACTAGGCGGCGGCGGATTGGAGATCGATTACCGGTTTGAGTTCGATACACCGATTGCGCCGGGGCTGCTGAGCAGCGATGTGCCGGTGGGGTATACGCCGGTGGCGGCGGATGAGGATTGATGCGTTGGATCTATGTGGCTTGTTTCGATTGCCTGTGTCTATAGCCGCGCTGTATATGGGGCGCTACGTTGGCACACCGGTTGCTTGACTCTTGTAGGCTGAATCATTGATCCAGCTTTCGGGGTGTTGGCGATGATGCTGGGTCGATGACCCAGCCTACGGGCTGCGTCGAAATCTTAACCTTAGGTTTGGTAGTGTCCAAAGTGCGGCGGCTCGGAGCGATGCGTTGGGTGTGAACGGCAGCACCAAAAATCGAAAATGGAGATTTCGAAATGAACCCGCTATTCGCGATATTTCAGTATCCGCATGCGACGCAAGCGCAGCGGAGGTTTGGCGCCACATTCGCGAGGGAATGGTTGGGGCTGGAGAGCGACGGAAGCTTCCGTTTTTTCGTTGCCGTCACGCATGCTGACGCGGTTCTGATACATTAGGCTGTTCAGGAAGCATAATTTTTACAGTAGGGATATATGAAGTACGAGACTCAGGTCGAAATCTTAAATCGGCTGCTTAAGCTTCGTGAACGCGGCACATTCGAGATGGCCGATGAGATCGGCCGAGTACCGGTATCGCGCTATATCGATCCTGGAACGTATGAAAAGGAGATGGCGACGGTATTTCGGAATTTTCCACAACTCGCAGGGCACGCGTCCCATGTGCGCGAATTGGGTTCTTTCATAGTAAGCGACTGGGATCACTTTCCTTATGTGATCGTGCGCGGTCAGGATGGCGTGCTTAGGGGGTTCCTTAATCAGTGTCGTCATCGGGGCGCCCGACTCGTTTCCGAGTCAACCAAGCAGAAATACCTCAAGACTTTCGTGTGCCCGTTTCACGGCTGGGTCTACGATCTCGATGGCTCGCTCCGATCCGTGTCCCGCGAATTCATGTTTCCCGGCTTAGACCGCTGCCAGCATGGATTGATCGAACTCCCTGTAGCCCAGCGGTCAGGATTGGTCTGGATACACCCTACGCCTAATGCAACGATAGATCTCGACGACTATCTTGGCCCCATCGCAGACGACATCGATCATTTCGATCTCGATGGGCTGGTATCTTTTCGCAAGAGTAAGGTAATGCGTTCAGCCAACTGGAAGCTCTTGATTAAAACCTATCTCGAAGGCTATCACGTTCCTTTTTTACATCGCACCACCCTCGCCGAAGTTTTCCACAATGGCGTTATCGAATCATTGGTTTATGAAAAACACATTCGGCTCGCGGCGGCGCGCAAAAATATTTGCGACGCACGCACCACGCCAGAAAGCGAATGGCGAATCCTCAATTACGCATCGATTTATTATTCGCTGTTTCCGCATGCATTTTTTATCTTACACCCCGACTATGTGTCGATCAATATGTTTCACCCGCTGGGGGCCGAGCGCACTTTGTGGACCCACGAGATGTTGTATCGGCCGGTGAACTTCGTCGGCGAGAAAGGACAAGCCGCATTGACCAAACGGTTCGAATACACCAACGATGTCGTCTTCGATAAAGAAGACTTTCTCGTGGCCGAAGACGTACAGCGTGGTATTCGTTATGGTGCGAATACATTCCATGTTATCGGCACAGAGGAGGCGCTCATCACTCGGTTTCAAGCCAATATCGACCAAGCAACCGGCGACGGCGAATAGTCGTTTTCTATTACTGGACCACATGCTAAGGGATTAATATGACTGGAGCTACTAAAGAAGACATTCAATATCATTACGATATTGGCAACGATTTTTATAACCTTTGGCTTGACCAGCACCGTGTCTATTCAAGCGCCCGGCCCGACTCATTCGATGATTCGCTGGAAGATGCGCAAATCAAGAAGCTGGACTACCACATCGACGCCCTTGGCCTGTCCGCCAAGGGACGCGTGCTTGATGTGGGATGTGGTTGGGGCGCGCTCCTCAAACGCGGGCTTGATCGCGGATTGTTTCACGGCTCTTATGGGCTGACGCTCTCCGAAGCCCAAAAGCGTGCATGCGAGTTCATGCTCGGTAAGCAAGCGATGATTGCTCTGCAAAGCTGGGAAGATCACCGCGCGGAGCCTTATGATGGCATCGTCAGCATCGGCGCATTCGAACACTTCGTCCGCACCGACGATTCCCGCGAAACTAAAATAACGCGATATCGCAAATTCTTTTCTTTCTGCGCGGCCCATCTCGTACCCGGCGGAGCGTTGTCCTTGCAGACCATCGGCTATGGCGTCATGCCAGGCGGTCGAGTCAATAAGTTTATCGCCGAGAAAATATTCCCCGGCAGCGATTTGCCTTACCTATCGGAGATCGCCGAGGCGGCACACGGAATATTGACCATCGATCGTGTAGAGAATCGCCCCTCCGACTACGCATGGACTTGCCGTCTGTGGGCCGAGCGCCTCGTCGAGCGGCGCGAAGAGGCAGAGGACTTGGTGGGCGAGGAGAAAACGCAAGAGTTCCTGAAGTTCTTAGGGACCAGCGCGGCTGGTTTCGAGCGAGGTGCCCTTATGCTGTATAGGCTGCGCCTGCGCAAAGCTTTGCAGAATTGACATTCGGCGTGTTGCCGTTTCTCTTTAAGGAAAATATCCATGGATCTCCATGCGTTCGCGCATAAAGTTTTTTTGGCTCAGCCCTTCACTAATTTTATCGGCGCGCAACTTATAAGCGTCGGTTCGGACTCGGCGGCCATAGCGATCGACGTGGTTCCGCATCTGCTGCAGCAACACGGTTTCGTGCACGGCGGCGTGCTTAGCTATTTGGCCGATAACACCATCACGTTTGCCGGCGGATTGGCGATGGGAGGAAACGCTCTGACATCCGAGTTCAAGATCAATTACTTGCGTCCCGCAAAGGGCATACGCGTGATCGCTCGGGCGACAGCAAAGGGAGTTGGCAAACGGAATGCAGTTTGCCAATGCGATATTTACGTGGTTTGCGACGGGGAAGAAATACTCTGCGCCCTTGCGCAAGGGACAGTCATAGCCGCGAGTGACCCCACCGCGTCGGACTAGAACCTATCTCAAAATTACCCGGGCAAAGCCGCAAGGTGCAATTCGTAGGGCGGCGCCCTCGAACCAGATCCCGCCGAACGCTCGCGGGTAGCGTCGGTCATAGCGGCGGAAACGCCTTCGGCGGTTCCGCCCTACAAAAACATCCGCGCTACCCAACCGGAACTCCCACAACAAGACGCCCCGCAATGCGAGGCGTCTGTTTTACAGCTTGGCGAACACCTAACCCAACTCACCGCTTCATCGAAGAAAAGAACTCATCGTTCGACTTGCTGCTCTTCATCTTGTCCAGCATGAATTCCATCGCGGCGATTTCGTCCATGCCGTGCAGGAGTTTGCGCAGGATCCAGATCTTCTGCAGCAGGTCCGGTTCGATCAGCAGGTCTTCGCGGCGGGTGCCGGACTGGTTGATGTTGATCGCGGGGTAGACGCGCTTTTCGGTGATGCGGCGGTCGAGGTGGATTTCGGAGTTGCCGGTGCCTTTGAACTCTTCGTAGATCACCTTGTCCATCGCGCTGCCGGTGTCGACCAGGGCGGTGGCGATGATGGTCAGGCTGCCGCCTTCTTCAACGTTGCGCGCGGCGCCGAAGAAGCGTTTCGGGCGGTGCATGGCGTTGGCGTCGACGCCGCCGGTCAGGACCTTGCCGGAGCTGGGCATGACGTTGTTGTAGGCGCGGGCGAGGCGGGTGATGGAGTCGAGCAGGATGACCACATCCTTTTTATGTTCGACCAGCCGCTTGGCGCGTTCGATCACCATTTCGGCGACCTGCACGTGGCGGGCGGCGGGTTCGTCGAAGGTGGAGCTGACGACTTCGCCGCGCACGGTGCGCTGCATTTCGGTGACTTCTTCCGGACGCTCGTCCACCAGCAGCACGATCATGTGCACGTCGGGGTGGTTGTAGGTGATGGCGCTGGCGATCTGCTGCATCATCATGGTCTTGCCCGCCTTGGGCGGCGAGACGATCAGCGCGCGCTGGCCTTTGCCCTGCGGGGCGACCAGGTCGAGAATACGGCCGGTGATGTCTTCGGTGCTGCCGTCGCCGCGTTCCAGCTTGAAGCGTTTGCGCGGGAACAGAGCGGTGAGGTTTTCGAACAGCGCCTTGTTTTTCGACGCTTCCAGCGGTTCGCCGTTGATGGTGTCGACCACGGCCAGCGCGAAGTAGCGCTCGCCGTCTTTGGGCCAGCGGATGCGGCCGGACAGATGGTCGCCGGTGCGCAGGTTGAAGCGGCGGATCTGGCTGGGCGAGATGTAGACATCGTCCGGGCCGGCAAGATAGCTGGCTTCGGCGGCGCGCAGAAAGCCGTAGCCGTCGGGCAGGATTTCCAGCACGCCGTCGGCGGCGACGCCTTCGCCGTGGCGGGTGAGCACTTTGAGGACGGCGAAGATGACGTCCTGTTTGCGCGCGCGGGCGACGCCTTCCTGGATCTGCAGCTGCTCGGCGATGTCCAGCAGCTTCGGCATGGGCATACGCTTGAGGTCGCCCAGCGAATACTGCGGAAAGCCTTCCGGCACGCTGGAAATCTGCCGCGACACGAACTGCTGCTGCTGGAAGCTGCCGCCGTCCTGGTTGCCGTCCTGATCTCCGCTGTCGTCGCGATTGCGGTAGCGGCTGTTGTTGTTGTTGTTGTTGTTGTTGCTGTTGCTGTTGCTGTTTCGGTTGTTGCGGAAGCGGTCGCGACGATTGTTGTTGTTGAACCGCTGATTGTCGCCGGGTTGGCCCTGGCTTCCGTCGCCCTGCACACCGCCACCCTGCTGATCGAACGACGGCTGCCCACCGGGCTGGCCGCTGTCCGCGTCCTGCGAGGGCTGTTGCTGCTGCGGCTGTTGCTGCTGCGGCTGCTGCTGCGGATGCTGATGGCGCGGCTGCTGCGGACGGGCTTCACGCGGCGGCGCGGCCTGCGCAGACGGCGGGGCAGCCATCGGCGGCGGGCTTGCGGGCGGTGCCGGTGCGGCGACCGGCGGTGGCGCAGCCGGAGCGGGCGGAGGCGGTGCGGCCATCGGCGCCGGCGCTTCGGGAAGCGGGATGCTGGTCTGGGCGGCGGATGCCTTGGGGGCGCGCGGCTTGCGCACGCGCTTCTCGGCGATCTCGCCGGAATCTTGGGTCTTGTCGGACAAACGGAATTCCTCGCGTCTGCGAGCGTCCGCGATGCGCGGACGGGATCAGGAGTGGGTGGTCGGTTAAGACGGAAAGTACGGCGCCGGAGGCGCGTCGTTTTCGGGAAACTAGCACTCGAAAGGCGCGGCGGCAAGTGTTCTTGACGGCGCGCGGTTCAGCGCGTTGGGGGGTTTGGGCGGAATTTGGGGTGAACCCCTGTTTAGGGCAGCGGGCTGAAGCCCGCTCTACGGCCTGCTCTACCGCGCAGGTATCAGAGCGCTTTGTCGATCAGCTGCGCCAGCTGCGGCTTGCCGACGGCGCCGATCTGGGTGCCGTGGACCTGGCCGCCTTTGAACATCAACAACATCGGAATGCTGCGCGCGTTGAAGCGGCGGCCGAGGTTCGGGTGGTCCTGCACGTCGACCTTCACGATCTTGGCGCGGCCGTCGTATTCGACCGCCAATTGTTCCAGGAAGGGCGCGATCATCTTGCAGGGCGCACACCACGGGGCCCAGAAATCCACCAGCACCGGCACGTCTGAATTCAGAACCAGCGCGTCGAAATCGGCGTCGGTGGCATGGGTGATCTTGTCGCTCACGAGAGGCTCCGGGAGGGGCGGACGGGCCGGATCGACGCGTCGTGGATGGTCAGGGCGGGGTCGGCGGCGGTGAGGCCGGCCTGTTACACTGCGGGCTTCCGTCGCCGGCTTCAAGGGTCAGAGCCCGAACCGAGCGCCACGTCCCGGCAGTGCGCAGAAGCCTGCAGTCTGCTTCCCCACGCCCGCCCGCGCAAGCGCATCCGCCTGCGTCCGCCCGCATTCAACGCCAGAGCATGAGCGATAAACCCCTAACCGACATCACCTTTTCCTCCTTCGAGCTGCATCCGGCGCTGTTGGCCGGGCTCGAAGCCGCGGGCTTCACCCGCTGCACGCCCATCCAGGCCCTGACCCTGCCGGTGTCCCTGCCCGGCCGCGATGTCGCCGGCCAGGCCCAGACCGGCACCGGCAAGACCCTGGCCTTTCTGGTCACGGTGATCAACCGGCTGCTGTCGCGCCCGGCGTTGGCCGAACGCAAGCCCGAAGACCCGCGCGCGCTGATCCTGGCGCCGACCCGCGAGCTGGCGATCCAGATTCATAAAGACGCCGTGAAATTCGGCGCCGACCTGGGCCTGAAGTTCGCCCTGGTCTATGGCGGCGTGGACTACGACAAACAGCGCGCGCTGCTGCAGGCGGGCGCCGACGTGATCATCGCCACCCCGGGCCGGCTGATCGACTACGTCAAACAGCACAAGGTGGTCAGCCTGCACGCCTGCGAAGTCTGCGTGCTGGACGAAGCCGACCGCATGTTCGACCTGGGCTTCATCAAGGACATCCGCTTCCTGCTGCGGCGCATGCCGGCCTGCACCGAGCGTCAGACCCTGCTGTTCTCGGCCACGCTGAGCCACCGCGTGCTGGAGCTGGCCTACGAGCACATGAACGATCCGGAAAAAATCGTCGTCGAGAGCGAGTACATCACCAATTCGAAAGTGCGGCAGCTGATGTATTACCCGGCCGACGACGAGAAGATCCCGCTGCTGCTGGGCCTGCTGTCGCGCAGCGAGGGCGCGCGGACGATGGTGTTCGTGAATACCAAGGCTTTCGTCGAACGCGTCGCCCGTGCATTGGACCGCGCCGGCTACCGGGTCGGCGTGCTCAGTGGCGATGTGCCGCAGAAAAAGCGCGAATCGCTGCTGAAGAAATTCCAGGCCGGCCAGTTGGAACTGCTGGTGGCTACCGACGTGGCCGCGCGCGGTCTGCATATCGACGGCGTCAGCCATGTCTACAACTACGATCTGCCGTTCGATGCCGAAGACTACGTGCACCGCATCGGCCGGACGGCCCGCTTGGGCGCAGAGGGCGACGCGATCAGCTTCGCCTGCGAGCGCTATGCGATGTCGCTGCCCGATATCGAGGCTTATATCGAACAGAAGATTCCGTCCGAACCGGTCACCCGCGAACTGATGACCGCGCTGCCGCGCCCCGAGCGCGAGCGCCCGGCGGTGGTGGAAGGCGAGGACGGCGACAGCGACGACAGCCTCAGCACGATCTTCCGCGAAGCGCGCGAAGCCCGTGCGGCCGACGACAGCAAACGCGGCGGCGCACGCAGCGGCGCCGGTAGTCGCAGCGGCAGCGGCGGCCCCGGCGGCCGTTCCAGCGGGCCGCGCCCCGGTGGCCCGCGTCCGAGTTCCTCAAGCAGCGCTGCCGGTACGGGCAGCGGCGAACGTCGCGAGCGCACTCCGCGCCCGCCGCGCGAAGGCGATGCCGTACCGAAACCCGCAGTCGCGCAGGTCGCGCCAGCGGCGCCTGTCGCGAACGCAGCGGAAGGCGAGCGTGGACCGCGCAAGCCGCGCCGGCGTCGTGGTGGCAAACGGATCGATGGCGCGGACGGTATAAATCCCGTCAATCAAGCGGTGCGCGCACTGGAAACCCCGGCAGCGGTTTCGGTGGGCGCTACGCCGGCTGCGAAATCCGGCAACGCATCCAAACCGTCGCTGTTTGCGCGCCTCGGCAACAAGCTGAAATCGCTGGTGACCAAGCCGCCGCGTTCGCAGCATTGATCCACGACCGAAGCATGGATCTATCGTCGCTGTAATGGATTCTGCAGCCGTTTTCCAAGCAGGTTTGCAGATCTTTGATAACTGGATTGCGAGCATCATCGTTATCGATGCTCGCCACTCCTTCTAACGATACCCGGATATCGCTGTTCTCATACCTCAGCTGAAAGCTGAAGAAAGCTGAAAGCACCTATCATCAAGCCACCGCATTCGCAGCATTGATCCTGTCCTGCTGCGAATTTCGCTAAGTCTTCTGACGAGGCAGGCTTCGGCCAATCTAGCGCTCCGTCCGCGGCGCTCGAATCCGCGATACCTCATCGAGCTCGGCCCGGTGCCATCCCCTCGCATCGGGCCGAGACGGCGTTGCACGTTCGTTTTTTGTCGGCGTGCATGCCGTCGCCCAGAGGGGTGTCTCGAATCAAACGATTCACACCAAGGAACACCATGAAACTGAAATCTTTGTTGATCGCTGCACTGATGCTTGGTGGCTTGGCTGCAGGTCAAGCCGGCGCCCAGAACAGCGAAAAAGATCCCCCGACCCACCCGAATATCGGTTCTGCCGATTGCTCGCTTGCAGCGAGCCACTATTCTGTTCCGGTTGGTCAAAGCTACAGCTATTCGATACGGGTTTCCTTCGTCGATTTCAGCCCGTTGCCGCCGCCGAGCTATCGGCCTTTTACCGTGGTGTTTTTCGGCACCAAGAATGGCGTGAGCGATATCGGACCCGGCGGTGAGACCTACCCCAGCAATGTCCCCGGTAATTACGCCACTGTGCTGCCCGGCTATTTCAATACCGGCGCATTTACCGGCAGCTATGTGCGTTATGCCCGTATCTACAGAAATGGACAGCTGTTTTGCGTCACCAACGCTGTAAGCATGTCTCTGCAGTAATCCTTGGTCCTCCGGGGAACGCCGAAAGTGTTGGCGTTCCCCTGATGCGTTTTTCTTCTTTGCGAATATGCGGTTGCGAACGTTATCAGCTGCGCGTTACATTCGGAACGCAGGGGTTACATCAGGAAAGGAATGCCATGAAACTGAAATCCATCATCATGTCTGCGCTGTTGTTGAGCGGATGGGTCTGCGGCCAAGCCAGCGCGGCCGTGAGCTGTACGCTGAGCGCAAGCAGCAGTTACATCCCTCTGGGCCAACTCTTCACCCTTGGGGTGAATATCAATCCCGGGCTGCTGCCCGGTCCGCTGCCGCCGCCGACGTACAGGCCTTTTACCGTGATTTTCTACGGGACCAAAAACGGCGTCAGCGATATTCCTGCGGGCGGCGAGACTTACCCTGCGTTGTTCCCTTACTACTATTCCACGTTGACCGGATACGGAAACCCCGGTGGGCTCAGCGGCAATTATCTTCGCTATGCGCTGATCTATAAGGATGGTCAGTTGTTCTGCGTCACCAATTCGGTGAATGTGACGCTGCAGTAATTCCACACTGCGGCCGGAGGGCTCCGAAGGCTTTGGAGCCCTCTTCGCATTGCAGCACATGATCGCTATGCCGTGCCTCGGAAATAGCGCTGCAGCCATTTTGTCGGTGCGGTTGCTATCGCAGGATCGCGCACGCTACAGTCGGGGTGCAGGGGATGCGCTCGCTCAATAGACAAAGGAATGCCATGAAATTCAAATCCATCGTGCTATCAGCGCTGCTGCTGACTGGACTTGCGGCAGGCAATGCAAACGCCGCTTACTGTTCGCTCAGCGTCAGTCACTCCTATGTGACTCTCGGCCAGGACTTCACGTACGGCATCACCATCGACGATTCGCTGCCCGGTCCGCTGCCGCCGCCGTGGTATCGGATCTTCACTGTCGTGTTCTACGGCGCCAAAAACGGGGTCGCTGATATTCCCGCTTCCGGCGAAACCTACCCGGCGTTGTTCCCGTACTACAACTCGACCTTGACGGGCTACAACAATATCGGCGGACTGACCGGCCAGTACATTCGCTATGCGCTGATTTACCAGGGCAACCAGTTGGTCTGCGTCACCAACGCCGTGAACGTTACGCTGCAATAATCGCAATCCAAGGCGGCCCGGGAGCGCTGAAACGCGCAGAGTCCCCGGGCCGTTTTTTTCGTGCGGTCGCTTCTGCGATACTTCCCGCATGACCGTCCTGCGCTTCGATAACGTCAGCAAGCAATATCCCAGCGGCCATCACGCGCTGGCGGAAGTCTCGTTCGCGGTGAAGCCCGGCGAGATGCTGTTCGTCACCGGACATTCCGGCGCGGGCAAAAGCACGCTGCTGAAACTCATCCATCTGTCCGAGCGCCCGAGCCGCGGCGCGGTGCTGTTCGGCGAGCGCAATCTGCGCAAGGTCGGCGGGCGCGGGGTGGCGATGCATCGGCGCGAGATCGGCGTGGTGTATCAGGATCACCGTCTGCTGACCGACCGCAGTGCGTTCGAGAACGTGGCGCTGCCGCTGATCCTGCGCGGCGTGCGCCGCGACGAGATCCGCAAGCGCGTGCGCAGCGTGCTGGACCGGGTCGGCCTGGGCGCACGGCTGGACGCGCTGCCTGGACAGCTGTCGGCGGGCGAGCAGCAGCGGGTCGGTATTGCGCGTGCGCTGGTCGGCGAGCCGCAACTGCTGGTGGCGGACGAACCCACCGGCAATCTCGATCCCACCCTGTCGGCCGAAATCATGGCCCTGTTCGGCGCGCTGCACGAACGCGGCACCAGCGTGCTGATCGCAAGCCACGATCTGGGCCTGGTCAAACGCATGAAGAAACGGGTGCTGGTGTTGGATCACGGCCGGCTGCTGGACGATATTTCGCCGGAGGAGCTGGCAGATGGCTAAACGTGTCGCCAAGCCTGCCGCCAAACCCGCCGCATCAGGCGCCACGGTCGCCAAACCGCGGTCGCGGATTGCGGCGTGGCTAGACCACCATGTCGCCAGCCTTGTCGCCAGCCTCGCGCGGATGCTCGGCAAACCCTGGTCGACCCTGCTCACGGTGGGGGTGATGGCGGTTGCGCTGGCGCTGCCGGTGGGTCTGGCGCTGGTGTTGGACAACGCCGCGCGGCTGGGCGGCAGCATCGAGCGCGCCCGCGAGGTCACCGTATTCCTGAAACCCGAGCTTGCCGTCGATCGCGCCCGGGCGCTTGCGCAGACCCTGCGCGCCCGCAGCGATATCGCCGCGGTTGCGCTGCGCACGCCGGACGAAGGGCTTGCCAGCCTGCGCGACGGCGGGGCCGGCACCGACGCGTATGCCGAGGCGATCGCCACGGTGGGCGAAAATCCGCTGCCGAGTGTGTTGATCGTGCGGCCGCGCGGCGACGAACGCGCGCTGGTCGGCGTGCTGACCGCGCTGCCACAGGCCGATCTGGTCCAGCACGATGCGGTCTGGCGCGAGCGTCTGGACCGCTGGCTGGGCTTCGGCGAGCGCGTGGTCTGGGTGCTGGCGGCGCTGCTGGGGCTGGGCGCGCTGCTGGTGGTGGGCAACACCGTGCGACTGGATATCCAGTCGCGGCGGGAGGAGATCGCGGTGCTGCAGTCGCTGGGCGCCACCGACGGCTTTATCCGCCGGCCGTTCCTGTATCTGGGCGCGTGTTACGGCCTGACCGCCGGGGCGCTGGCGCTGGGCCTGCTGACCGCCGCCGAATTCGCGCTGCGCCTGCCGCTGCGGGCGCTGGCCGACAGCTACGGCAGCCGTTTCGCCTTTGCGGGAGTAGCGCCGCTGCACGGTCTGCTTGTGCTGGCCGTCGCGGGTGCGCTGGGTTGGCTGGGCGCCGGCGTGGTCACCGGGCATTTTCTGCGTCAAACTAAGATTTGATGTGATGTCTGGCGCAAGGTTGCGCCGCTGGCCCCCTCCGCAACCGAAGCGATCGAATCCGACCCATGGCTGCACACGATGTCCGCCACCTGACCACCGACACCCCACGGGTGATGGTGGTCGACGCTTCGAAAATGGTCCGCCGGCTGATCGGCGACATGCTGCAGCGCGATCTGCCGGGCGTTGAAGTGATCGGCTGCGGCGGCTTGGCCGAAGCCAGGGCCGCGCTGGAAGAAGGTCCGGTCGATCTGGTCACCACCTCGCTGGTGCTGATGGACGGCGACGGCCTGCAGGTCGCCCGCCAGGTGCGCTCCAGCGCCGGTCAGCGCTATGTGCCGGTGATTGTGGTGTCGGGCGATGCCCAGGCCCATCTGGAAGCGCGCCGCTTCACCGAAGATGTGACCGACTATTTCGACAAGGCCGACGGCTATCCGGCGCTGGCCGCATTCATCCGCGGCTATGTGCACCCGGAACCCATCCCGGACGCGCGCGTGCTTTACGTCGAGGACAGCATCACCGTCGCGGTCGCGACCCGGCGCATGCTGCAGGCGCACGACATCAGCGTGATCCACATGAGTCGCGGCGACGATGCCCTGGCCTATCTCAACGAACATCTGGGCCAGGAAGACATCGGCGCCGATCTGCTGCTGACCGATGTGACCCTGGACGGCGCTGTCAGCGGCCTGGACCTGCTGCGCTCGGTGCGCAACGACTTCGGCTACGGCAAGCGCCGCATGCCGGTGCTGGTGATGACCGGCGACGGCAATCGCGACAAACAGTCGAATCTGCTGCGCGAAGGCGCCAATGACCTGGTGCTCAAACCGATCGAAGAACGGCTGCTGATCACCAAGACGGTGTTCCAGCTGCGGATGGCCAAGCTGCCTGAGCAGCCGTCGCTGGAATAGGGTCGCTGGAACAGATCTGCCGGCTGCTTCGCATCAGGTCTCGCTTGCTGATATGCGCAAAGCGGCTGTTCGGGCAAAAGGCCCGCATGAACGCTTTCTGATCTTGTGGCTGCCGCATGCGGCGACGTTGGTGCATGATCGTCGGCCTTCACGGTTTGCACGGAGACACCACGTCATGGCTGACGACGACCGCATCAGGCTTGATGCCGCATGGAAAACCCGCATCGGCGATTATCTGCAGCGCGAGGACATCGCCGCGCTTGGCGCATTTTTGCGCCAGCGCAAGGCGCAGGGCGCGCGCATCTACCCACCGGGCGCGCAGATTTTCTCCGCCTTCGACGCCACGCCCTTCGAGGCGGTGAAAGTGGTGATTCTGGGCCAGGATCCCTACCACAGCGCCGGTCAGGCGCACGGGCTGTGTTTCTCGGTGCGTCCGGGCGTACCGGTGCCGCCGTCGCTGGACAATATCTTCAAGGAAATCCACCGCGATCTGGGCATCGCCCGGCCCGACCACGGCTGCCTCACGCCCTGGGCCGAGCGCGGCGTGCTGCTGCTCAATTCGGTGTTGACCGTGGAGGACGGCCGCGCCGGCGCGCATCAGGGCAAAGGCTGGGAGGGCTTCACCGACCACGTGGTCGAAGTGTTGAATCGCGAAACCGAGGGTCTGGTGTTCCTGCTGTGGGGCGCTTACGCCCAGGCCAAAGGCAAGGTCATCGACGCACGCCGGCACCGCGTGCTGAAAGCACCGCATCCATCGCCGCTGTCGGCGCATCGGGGCTTCATCGGCTGCGGACATTTTTCCGCAGCCAACGAGTATCTGATCCGCAATGGGCGGGCGCCGATCGACTGGTCGTTACCGACGCGGGCGATGCTCACCGCTGCGGGCTGAATACGTTTGCAGTACGCGGCGGGGTTTCGGCCCCGTGGTATTCGTACGCGTCACGCGGCAACAGCCTGTCCCGGAGAATGACGTGACCCTTTCCACGATCGATACCGTGATCGTGCTGGCCTATCTGGTCGGCATCTTCGTGTTGGCGCAGTGGGTCTCGCGCGAGAAAGCCGGGCATCAGAAGGACGCGAAGGATTATTTCCTGGCCAGCAAATCGCTGCCCTGGTGGGCGATCGGCGCATCGCTGATCGCGGCGAATATTTCCGCCGAGCAGATCATCGGCATGTCCGGCTCGGGTTATGCGCTCGGGCTCGCCATCGCCTCGTACGAATGGATGGCGGCGCTGACCCTGTTGATCGTCGGCAAGTTTTTCCTGCCGGTGTTTCTGCGCAACGGCATCTACACCATGCCGCAGTTTCTCGAAGAGCGTTACGGGCCGCGGATCCGCACGATCATGGCGGTGTTCTGGCTGGGCCTGTACGTGTTCGTGAATCTTACTGCGATCCTGTGGCTGGGTTCGATCGCGGTCACCCAGGTCACCGGGGTGAACCAGTTCGCGGCATTGGCGCTGCTCGGCGGTTTCGCGCTGATCTACCAGCTGTACGGCGGACTGAAAGCGGTCGCGCTCACCGATATCGTGCAGGTCTCGCTGCTGGTGCTGGGTGGGCTGTTGATCGTCGGTATTTCCCTGAGCCGCATCGGCGGCGATGCCGGCATGATCGGCGGTTTCCAGGCGCTGCTGGCCACGCATCCGGACCATTTCCACATGATCCTGTCGCACGACAATCCCTTCTACAAGGATCTGCCGGGCCTGAGCGTGCTGATCGGCGGCATGTGGATCATGAATATCAGCTACTGGGGTTTCAACCAGTACATCATCCAGCGTGCGCTGGCGGCCAAGGACATCCGCGAAGCGCAGAAAGGCGTGATGTTCGCGGCGTTTTTGAAACTGCTGATGCCGGTGATCGTGGTGCTGCCGGGCATCGCCGCGCTGATGCTGGTGACCGATATCGACAAGCCCGACCAGGCCTATCCAAAAATGATGTCGCTGCTGCCCACCGGCGTACTTGGCCTGGTGTTCGCGGCCTTGATCGCGGCGATCGTGGCCTCGCTGGCGTCGAAAATCAATTCGGTGTCGACCATCTTTACTTTGGATGTCTACAACAAGCGCGCCGGACGCGCCGATGCGAAGCCGCACGCGGAAGCGCATCTGGTGAAGGTCGGGCGGATCGCCGCAACGGTGGCCATCGTATTGGCGGTGCTTACCGCGAAGCCGCTGCTGGGCAGCTTCGATCAGGGCTTCCAGTACATCCAGGAATACACCGGTTTCTTCACTCCTGGCATCGTGGTGATCTTCGTGCTGGGCCTGTTCTGGAAGCGCGCCAATGAAGCGGGCGCGATCGCGGCTGCGATCGGTTCGTTCGCGCTGTCGATCGTGCTGAAACTGGCGTGGCCGGAACTGCCGTTCATGGACCGCGTCGGTCTGGTGTTCCTGCTCGCCTTGGTGCTGGCGGTGATCGTATCGCTGACGTTGCGCGCAAGCTCCGATCCCAACCGCATCCGCACCGATGACGTGAGTTACGCCACCAGCGGCGTGTTCAACGCCGGCGCGGTGGGCGTGATCGGGATTCTGGTCGCGCTGTACGCTGCGTTCTGGTAGCGAACGCCGTACACCCGCGCATGCTGAAGCGGTGAACCAGCCGCTGAGACAGCGGCATTCCCTACAGCGGCATTGCGTACAGCTGCAATCGTATGCATGGTCTGCCGCCATTGTTCCGGATTACGCTTGCGGGCTGATCAAAACGGAATCGTCTGTGACCACCTCAACCGCTTCGCTGCTGACCATTTTCGGCGCCACCGGCGACCTCGCCCAGCGCATGCTGCTGCCGTCGCTGTACGGGCTGCAGAGCGACGGTCTGTTGCCGATATCGATGCGCATCCTCGGCACCGCGCGCAGCGGGTTGGACGACGACGGGTTCCGCGCCTTCGTCGCCGACGCCATCGCGCGGTTCGTGCCGGCGGAACAGCGCAAGGACGCAACGCTGCAGGCGCTGTTGGCGCGGATCCACTATCAGCCGGCGTCGCTCGACAGCGACGCATCGATGCAGTCGCTGGCCGAACGTATTCAAAGTCTGCGCAGCGGCGATATCGTCTATCACCTCAGCACGTCGCCGAAGTTCTACGAACAGGCCTGCGCCGCGCTGGCGCGCCATGGTCTGGCCGGCCCGGGCACTCGAGTGATGCTGGAAAAACCGATCGGCCACGATCTGGCCGAAGCCATCGCGATCAACGACGGCGTGACCCGCAGCTTCGACGAAGACCGTGTGTATCGCGTCGATCATTATCTGGGCAAGGAGGGCGTGCAGAATCTGCTGGCGCTGCGCTTCGGCAATGCCCTGTTCGAACCGCTGTGGAACGCCCGTCATATCGAACAGGTGCAGATCACCGTCGCCGAGACCGTCGGCGTCGAAGGCCGCGGCGATTACTACGACGGCTCGGGTGCGATCCGCGACATGCTGCAGAACCATCTGCTGCAGCTGCTGTGCCTCACCGCGATGGAGCCGCCGTCGCAGTTCGACCCCACCGCGGTGCGCAACGAGAAGATCAAGGTGCTGCGTTCGCTGCGGCCGATCGGACGTGCCGATGTCGCCACCGAAACCGTCGCCGGCCAGTACACCGCCGGCGCGATCGGTGGCCAGGCGGTGCCGGGCTATCTCGAAGAACTGGGCCGCAGCAGCCGCACCGAAACCTTCGTCGCGATGCGCGCGCACATCGACAACTGGCGCTGGTCGGGCGTGCCGTTCTACCTGCGCACCGGCAAACGCATGCCAAGCCGCTGCACCGAGATCTACCTGCAGTTCCGCCAGGTGCCGCATTCGATCTTCGCGCGCGGCGGCGCCGCCAGCCAGCCCAATGCGCTGGTGATCAAACTGCAGCCGGAGGAGCGGATCGAACTGCAGCTGATGCACAAGACCCCAGGGCTCGATCGCAACGGCCTGCGCCTGTCGCAGGTGTCGCTGAATCTGGATCTGCACGAAGAGTTCGCCAACGAGCGCCGGCGTCTCGCCTATGAACGGCTGTATCTGGATGCGATCGAAGGCAACGGCACGCTGTTCGTGCGCCGCGACGAAACCGAAGCCGCGTGGCAATGGGTGGATGCGATTCTGGAAGGCTGGAGCGATGCGGGCAGCCCGCCGAAACCCTACGCCGCCGGCACCTGGGGCCCCAACGCAGCGGTGGCGATGACCGTGCGTCACGGCCACAGCTGGCGCGAATAGGCCGGACACGACGATGGCCTGGATTGAACACGATTATGCCGACAGCGATGCGTTGATCGCTGCGGTCACCGCGCAGCTGCGCGACCGCTGCGCGTCGGCGCTGCGGCAGCGTGGCCGCGCGCTGCTGAGCCTTGCCGGCGGGCGCACGCCGCTGCCGATCTACCGGGCGCTGGCCGCGGATGCCCTGGGCTGGACGAACGTGGTCGCCATGCCCGGGGACGAACGCTGCGTGGCGCATACGCATGCCGCCAGCAACATTGCCGCACTGCGCGAAGCATTCATGGCGGCGCAGGGCCTGCGGATCGAATCGCTGACCGTTGCCGATGGCGATCCGGACGCATCGCTCGCGCATGCGCGCACGATGCTGGCGACGCACGCCGAAGCATTCGATGCCGTGGTGCTGGGCATGGGCGAAGATGCGCACACCGCATCGCTGTTTCCGGGCGCGGAAGCCCTGCGCGAAGCAATGTCGAAAGATGCCGCCGAAGACGCCTTTCTGCTGGTGCCGCGACCGCTGCCGCCCGAAGCGCCGTTCCCGCGCATCACCCTCGGTCTGGCCCGCCTGCTGCGCGCGCGAAGCCTGCATCTGATCGTCACCGGCGCGCGCAAACGCGACGTCCTGCGCGCCGCGCAAACAGCATGCGATCCGCTGCGCGCGCCGATCTCGGCGCTGCTGCATGCATCGG
Source organism: Lysobacterales bacterium (assembly GCA_031418555.1). Classification (GTDB taxonomy): domain Bacteria; phylum Pseudomonadota; class Gammaproteobacteria; order Xanthomonadales; family Xanthomonadaceae; genus Lysobacter_I. Next base: position 22,349 of record JANOXT010000316.1, read on the forward strand.
GCACAGCCGTTCATCTGCATTGGAGTCCCTGATGTCATTGCATCCCGTCACCGAACGCGTCACCGCACGCATCGCCGAACGCAGCCGCCGTGGCCGTGAAGACTATCTCGCACGCATCGACGCCGCGCGCATCGACGCACCCGCACGCCGGCAGCTGAGCTGCGGCAATCTCGCCCATGCGTTCGCAGCCTCCGGCGACGACAAACCGATGCTCAAGACCGGCGCCGGCGGCAACATCGGCATCGTCACTGCGTACAACGACATGCTCTCGGCGCACCAGCCGATGGAGCACTACCCCCCGCTGATCCGGATGGCGGCGCGCAATGCCGGCGGCAGCGCGCAGGTCGCCGGCGGCGTGCCGGCGATGTGCGACGGCGTGACCCAGGGCCGGATCGGCATGGAGCTGTCGCTGTTCTCGCGCGACACCATCGCGCTGGCCACTGCGGTGTCGCTGTCGCACGAGATGTTCGACGCCGCACTGATGCTGGGCGTCTGCGACAAGATCGTGCCGGGTTTGCTGATGGGCGCGCTGAGCTTCGGCCATCTGCCGGTGATTTTCGTGCCCGCCGGGCCGATGCCGTCGGGCCTGCCGAACAAAGAAAAAGCCGCCGTTCGCCAGCGCTACGCCGAAGGCAAAGCGACGCGCGACGAGCTGCTTGAAGCCGAATCCGCGTCGTATCACAGCGCCGGCACCTGCACCTTCTACGGCACCGCCAATTCCAATCAGATGCTGATGGAAGTGATGGGTCTGCACATGCCGGGCAGCGCGTTCATCAATCCGAATACGCCGCTGCGCGATGCGCTCACCGTGGCCGCGACCGAACAGGCGCTGCGGATCACCGCGCTCGGCGACGACTACCGGCCGCTCGGCCACACCGTCGACGAGAAAGCGATCGTCAACGCGATGGTCGGTCTTGCCGCGACCGGCGGCTCCACCAACCACGCGCTGCATCTGGTCGCGATCGCGCGCGCTGCCGGGCTGATCATCGACTGGGACGATCTGGACGAACTGTCGCAGGCCACACCGCTGCTGGCCCGCGTGTATCCCAACGGCAGCGCCGACGTGAATCATTTCCACGCCGCCGGCGGCATCGGCGTGGTGATCCGCGAACTCATCGACGCCGGGCTGATGCATGCCGACATTCTGTGCGTGCACGGCGGCGATCTGCGTCAACAGACCTTGGCCCCCGAACTGGACGGTACGTCGCTGCGCTGGGCGCCGCCGCCGGCGCAGTCCCGCGATACCAGCATCCTGCGCGGCGTCGCCGAGCCCTTCGACCGCGAAGGCGGTCTGCGCCGGCTGCAGGGCAATCTGGGCCGCGCGGTGGTGAAGATTTCGGCGGTCGCGCCCGAGCATCGCGCGATCGCCGCGCCGGCGAAGCTCTTCGACTCGCAGGACGCGATGCTGGATGCGTTCAAGGCCGGCGCATTGACCGGTGACTTTGTCGCCGTCATTCGCGGCCAGGGCCCGCGCGCCAACGGTATGCCCGAATTGCACAAACTCACGCCGACCCTGGCGGTGCTGCAGGATCGCGGCCAACGCGTCGCCTTGCTGACCGACGGCCGCATGTCCGGCGCATCGGGCAAGGTGCTGGCGGCGATCCACATCACGCCCGAGGCCGCGTGCGGCGGCGCCATCGCCAGATTGCGCGAAAACGACCTGATCCGCATCGACGCCGAAGCCGGCACGATGCAGGCCGATGTGCCCGATGCCGAATGGGCCGCACGCGAAGCGGCCACGATCGATCTGCGCGGCAACGGCCACGGCGTCGGCCGCGAACTGTTCGCACTGATGCGTGCGAATGTCGGACCGGCCGAGCAGGGCGCCTGCAGCCTCTTCAACGACGCGAAGATGGAGCGCTGAGCGATGAAAGACACCGTGAACCCCGCGTCGCTCGCGCTCATCGCCGATATCGGCGGCACCAATGCGCGCTTCGCGCTCACCGACCTGTCCGCGCCCACCGCGCAGGTGCTGGATGCGCGCAGTCTGGACGCATCCGCATTCGCCAGCCTGCAGCATGCCGCCGAACATTATCTCGCCGCGGTCGGCGTGCAGCCGCGCCACGCTGCGATCGCAGTTGCCAGCCCGGTCAGCGCCGAAGAGATCCGCCTGACCAACCGCGCCTGGTCGTTCACCCGTCGCGAACTGCAGCGCGCGCTCGGTCTGGATCGCCTGCACGTGCTCAACGATTTCGGTGCGGTGGCATGGTCGGTGCCGGCGCTGGCCGGCCACGAGTACATCACGGTCCACGGCAGCGACGATGCGCCGTTGCAGGGCCCGGTGTCGGTGCTTGGACCCGGCACGGGCCTCGGCGTCGCAATGCTGGTCGGCAATGATCCGGATTGGCAGGTGGTCGAGACCGAAGGCGGCCACATCAGCTTCGCGCCGCTGGGCGATGAAGAGCTTGCGATCGCGCGCTGGTTCACCGCGCGCTTCGGCCGCGTGTCCAACGAACGCCTGCTCTGCGGCAGCGGTTTGGCGCATATCGATGCGGTGCTGCGCGGCGCGGTCGACCACACCACCGGCCAGCATCAGGATCTGCGCGAACCCGCGGATATCCTCGCCGCCGCGCTGGAAGGCCACGATCTGGCCGCACGCCGCACGCTGGCGCGCTTCTGCGCGGTGCTGGGCAGCGTTGCCGGCGACGCCGCGCTGATCCACGGCGCGCGCACGGTGATGCTGGCCGGCGGCATCGTGCCGCGCTTCGTGCCGTTCCTGCGCAGCAGCGCCTTCCGCGAACGCTTTCTGGCCAAGGGCCGGTTCGCGCCCTATCTGGAAACCGTCACGATCCGCGTGATTAGCCACAGCGGCCCCGGCCTGCTGGGCGCGGCGATGTCGCTGCGCGCACACGCGTCTAACGAGCGCATTTCGAACGAGACGACACAATGAGCCCTTCCCATATCGATCGCATGACCGCCATCGTCGACGGCATCCTGCAGCAGGCGCCGGTGGTGCCGGTACTGGCGGTCGCCGATCTGGACGATGCGGTGCCGCTGGCCGAAGCGCTGGTCGCCGCCGGCCTGCCGGTGCTTGAAATCACCCTGCGCACGCCGGCCGCACTGGATGTCATCCGGCGCATGCGCGACGTGCCTGGCGCCATCGTCGGCGCCGGCACCGTGCTCACCATCGAAGATCTGGCCGCCGTGCAGGCCGCAGGCGCCGCGTTCGCAATCTCGCCCGGCGGCACCGACGCGCTCTACGCCGCCGCGCGCGCCGCAGAGATCCCCCTGCTGCCCGGCATCGCCACCGCCAGCGAACTCATGCGCGGCCTGGAACACGGCTACAAGCGCTTCAAATTTTTCCCCGCCGAATCCAGCGGCGGCGTCGCCGCGCTCAAAGGCTTCGCCGGCCCGTTCGCACACGTGAAATTTTGTCCCACCGGCGGCATCGACGCTGCAAAGGCCCCATCGTATTTCGCATTGCCGAATGTGATCACCGTCGGCGGCTCGTGGATGGTGCCCAACGATGCGCTGGCGGCGAAGGACTGGAACAGGATCGGCGAACTCGCCAAAGCCGCCGCTGCGCTGCGCGGCTGATCTTGTGGGAGCGGCGGGAGCCACGATGCGCGTTTACGTCAGTTGCAATCGCGGGCTTTGCAAACAACCGTCGAAGCGCAATAGGGCGTGCTCGAGCACGCCAGCTTTGCAACGCTGATGGCCTTGCCGATTCAGATCAGCGGCTTCAAACAAGCAGCCTCAAACAGGCAGCCTCAAACAGGCAGCCTCAAATGGGTCTGCCCAGATCGTCCGTCTTGAACGACTGCGTCTTGAACTTGTTGAGAAAGGCATAGCACTCGCCCTGCGCGGTTTCGACGATGGTGCCGCCGTCCTGCCAGATCGCGTTCTCGGCAGCGTGGCCGCCGTTGAGCGGATCGCCCTGATTCTGATGCACGTTGTGCACGCCCTTGTCGCTGGTGAACGGCTCGCCGAACACATAGCACCGCACGCCCTGATCGAGAATCGCTTCCAGATCGGTCAAGGCCTGGAACCCGGTGCCGCTCTTCCACGGCGGGTTCCAGCGGATGAAGTCCAGGAACCGCGATAGACAGCTGTCATAGCGCACATTCCAGATCATGACCGGCGGATGCAGCACCGACGAGCGGATGTAGTCGAGCGCTCCCGATGTCGCATTCGACGCCAGCGCATGCCAGCCATTCGCCAGTGAACGGATGTCCTCGAACTGGGACGGGCGGATTTTGACGACACGCCACTGAATGCCATCGGGCATATTCTTCGGATCGACATCGATCGCGCATTTGTAAACCCCATCCGGCGCCTGCACGAACAGATTGCCGTGGTAGTAACGCCCGAAATTGTCCGGCGGATCGCGCGCGTAGCCCGACTTCGTACCGATCACCACGCCGTAACCGTTGGCGAGTCCCATGGTGCCTCTCCTTCGCGACAGCCTATGCGCATGACTTCGCGCGGCGCTGTTCTCAAAGATCATTACGGCGTTTGTCATGGCGAACGGACAAGCCCACAAGGAATCCGGAAGTTCATCCGAACCCGGCTGTCGTAGGGCGGAACCGCCGAAGGCGATGACCAGCTGCGCTGTTAAAAAAACCGCCATTTCAACGCAGCTGATCTATCGACATTCGGCGGCATCCGCTTCGCGGGTGCCGCCCTACGATTGCGCGTTTGTCGACCAACGCGACGAAATACGAACAGCTGGACGGCAAATATTCGATATCCCCGGGCGACGATACTTGGGATCAAAAAGGGGATGGACGCTGAGTTTCAGCGACTGATGTTTCAAGATGACATGGCGGGACCGGGCGATCGCCTGGTCCTGTTTTTTTTAGCCACATCACCCTCTTGGCGGTCACACGCCT
>JANOXT010000317.1:0-2542 GCA_031418555.1 Lysobacterales bacterium
GACAAGCCGCAGGGATTGAGCTCGAATCAGGCGCTGCAGCGCGTACGCCATCTGTTTCGCGCGGACAAAGCCGGGCATACCGGCAGCCTCGATCCGCTGGCGACCGGCCTGCTTCCGGTCTGTTTCGGCGAAGCCACCAAAATCGCCGGCAATCTTCTCGGTTCGCGCAAAGCCTACGACACCGTGGCGCGGCTCGGTGTCGTCACCGATACCGATGACGCCGAAGGATTGCCGCTGCGCGAACGTCCGGTGCAGCGCTACGACATCGACACCATCGACGCTGCGCTGCGCGACCTCACCGGCCGGATCATGCAGCGTCCGCCGATCTACTCCGCACTGAAGCGCGGCGGCGAACCGCTTTACGTCAAGGCGCGCCGCGGCGAGACCATCGAGATCGAGCCGCGCCCGGTCGACGTGCACGCCTTCGAGCTGTTGTCGGAACAGGATCTGCTCGACGGCGACGCCCCGCAGCTGCGCCTGCACGTGGAATGCGGCTCCGGCACTTATGTGCGCAGCCTCGTGCGCGATCTGGGCGAAGCGCTCGGCTGCGGCGCGCATGTCGCCGAGCTGCGTCGGCTGTGGGTCGATCCGTTCCGTGATCCGCGGATGTGGACGCTCGAATCGCTGCAGGCCCTGGCCGAGCGCGACGCGCATTGTCTCGATGCCTGCCTGCTGCCGATCGAAATGGGTCTGGTCGGTTATCGCCGCATCGATCTTACCGAGGATGGCGTGCGCCGGTTCGAGCACGGCCAGCGCCTGCAGCTCAGCCATGAAATTTCCGGCGAATGCGCGGTGTTCGATCCCGCCGGCCGCGCGCGCGGCCTCGCTCGTATCGATGATGCGGGCAGCCTGTCGCCGCAGCGGCTGTTCCATCGCCAGGATTCCGCCAAACTCTGACGCCACGGAGCCGTCGCATGTCGAGTCGCCTTGTTTTTTTCCACCTGTCGTTATCGCTTGCGCTGCTGTACGCGGGCCCGGCCTTGGCCGCAGAGCTCACTACCGAAACGCCGCCTGAGCAGGTCGCACGCGAAGCCTATGCGCGCATGCAGGCCGCCGACTGGGTGGCTGCCGCCGAAACCTTCGACCCCGCGGCGCTGAAGCGCTTCCGCGAATGGCTGCTGCCTGTGCTGGATGCGGCCGATGCGGCGGGCAAAGATCGGGCCGGCAAAGCGCAAAGCGCGCAGACCGATGGAACGTTCATGCTGTGGGTGCTGTTCGCCCCGGCGACGTCGATCGAGGAGATCAGGGCGCTGTCCGACCGCGAGGTCTTTGCCCGGATCATGGCTAATACGATGTCGCTGGCCAGCGCCAGGCTGGACGGGCAGGCGGTGATCGGCAGCGTGACCGAAGGTCCGGAGATGGTGCATGTCGTCACCCGCAATAGCGCCAAGGTCGAAGCAGACACCATTGCCAAGGTCGAAACGATCACGCTGAAACGCACGGCACAGGGCTGGCGTCTGGCATTGACCGGCGATCTTGAAGCACTGGCGGAAACGCTGCAGGCTTCGATCGCACCGCCGGAAACGTCTTCTCCGGCGCTGGAGGGTTCGACTTCGCGCTGACCGCATGGGCGGCGCCGACACACGGCTGAACGATGCTCGACCCTTGTCCGCAAGGGGGCACGGGGCTACAATTCCGCTGCTGTCCAAGCCGGATTCTGTCCGTTTCCCGGGCAGCACCCTTCAATTATTTCATTCAGGCGGATCCAGCGGTGCGCCGTGCCGGTCGATACCGGACGATGCTTCTGCCGATCACGCGTCAAAGAGGCCCACCATGTCCATCGATTCAAGCATTGTCATCGAAGCGAACAAGCGCAGCGAAAACGACACCGGTTCGCCGGAAGTCCAGGTCGCCCTGCTCACCGCGCGCATCATGCACCTGACCGAACACTTCAAGATGCACAAACAGGACCATCACAGTCGTCGTGGCCTGCTGAAGATGGTCAACAACCGCCGCAGCCTGCTGGACTATCTGCACCGCAAGGATGCAGGTCGCTACAAGGCCCTGATCGAGAAACTCGGTCTGCGTCGCTGAGTATCACTCCGACCGCGGCGCAGGAATGCGCCGCGGTTTCGTTTTGGGCCCCGCAAGGCTTCAGCGAAACATCCATCAACGCAATGCGAACGCTCGTATTGCCCGGCCGCATCACGCGGCCACCCGATTCGGGCAGGGGCTCTGATCGGTTCATCGACAAAGATTTCGAGGATATTCCAACGTGGCAAAAGTGACCAAGCGTTTCCAGTACGGCAAGCACACCGTTGTCCTCGAGACCGGTGAAATCGCCCGTCAGGCCGGCGGCGCAGTGATGGTGTCGGCCGAAGGCACCGTTGTGCTGGTGACGGCTGTCGCCGCGAAGACCGCGCGCGAAGGGCAGGATTTCTTCCCGCTCACCGTCGACTATCAGGAAAAGTTCTACGCCGGCGGCCGTATCCCGGGCGGCTTCTTCAAGCGCGAAGGCCGTCAGACCGAAAAAGAAACGCTCACTTCGCGCTTGATCGATCGTCCGATCCGCCCGCTGTTCCCGGAAGACTTCAGAAATGAA
>JANOXT010000318.1:0-2093 GCA_031418555.1 Lysobacterales bacterium
CCCAGAATGTCAGGCCAAGCCGCAGATTCGCGTAGGGAAAGTCTGAAATGTGGGTGTCCCCATCTGTCCCGGGATGACAGCAGCTTGCTGACGATTGGCAAAAGATTACCAGCGCCCCTTGCTGCGGTTCCAGCGATACAAAACAGCGGCGAAAGCGTCGTAAGCCCAAACCATCGCAGGGCGAATCAGCGGCAACTCCATAAAATGACCCAGCCAGCGCTGCCGTGGCGTGTGCCGAAAAAGCGCCGCTGCAGCATCAGCACCGATATGCACACGGCCATCCGCATCGCGGACGTACAGGCGCTGGCGCACGGCTTCGAGATCCGCGCCCACTTCGGCAACGGCTTTGGGCGCGCTGTGCACGTCGACCCATTCGATGTCGCAGGATGCCTGACCTTGTTGCCAAGCAACGCCGCCGCGACAGACCGGGCAGGCGCTGTTGAAATACACCGTTGTTTTTGCCGCAGGCGTCATTGCGCGAACGGCGTCCACTGCAGATCCGCGCCGCGATCTTTCGCCGGCTCGGCAATCGCGTGGCCCACTGCCATCGACAGCATCGCCGGCGCCACATAGCCGCGATGGGTGCGATCGATCAGACGCATGTACAGATGGCCGAACAGATTGCGATTGCGCACGCGGGTGCCCAGCGTGAAGCGCGCGTTGCCGTTGGCCAGCACTTCGACGCCAACGCAGGAGCGGAACCGCAGATGTTTGTCGTCGGCGCCCAGCAGCACCTGCGCACGGCGGTCATCACTATCCACCGACTGCTCCAGCACCGGGAATCGGCCGGCGAAACGCTGCGGACACTCGTTCAACAGCGACGACACCGGGCAGCCCAGCGGCGACGTGCGCAATCCGAGCGGCCGCACCAGCACATTGCGCAGTTCCATCAGCCGCGAGACGCCGGTCGGGCGGTTTTCGAGAAAGCCCTCCAGCAGGCCGGCCAACAGCTGCGACGCTGAGGCCGTGGGCGCGTCCGACGCTTCCACTTCCAGCGCAAAACTGTCCTGATGATCGAAGCGTTCGGCAAACTGGCGCCACAGCAGCGACTGTGGCGGCGGCTCGGCCAGTTCGACGACTTGGCGCGTGCCGGTATCGGCGAAGAAACCGATCGGAGCGCGACGGCGGCCCAGCGCACCGCGGAACCGGCCAAACAGATTTCGGGTATGCGCGCAGAAGCGGCCTCGCAAAGACGATGTGGACGCGACCAGCGACAGCGTCACGGTAGGCACCGCATCGGCGCCGTAACCTGCGGCCAACATGGCGGCAACGCGCGCCGGCAAGAGATCGGTGAGGGTCGGAATATCGGCTTCGTTGGCGAGCACACGCGCGCGCTGACCGGTTTCCAGAGCGCCGCCGAGTTCGTTGGTGTGGCAGGACAGCGCGAACAGCGCCGGATGGCCGGAAGCCGGTTCGCGCGAGACGAACTGATGCCAGGTGCCGCCGCCGAAGCGCACCGTGAACAGGCAGTCCGGCGGAATATCGATATGGCGCAGCGCATCGAAAAATACCTGCGGATCGCGCTCGATCTGCGCGCGTGGCGCGGTCGAAAACCGCAGCCGCGCGCCTGCGCTGCCCGAAATGGCGGTAAACACCCGGTGCCCGGCATGGCAGTGAAACGGATGGCCCTTGGCGCCGACAGTGAAGGTGTAGAGCGCGGTGGCGTCGCCACGCGCGAAGTCCGCATCGCCAATGCGCGCGGATGGCTCGTCCAGCGCATCGACAAAACTCGCGTGGCCGCGCTGCAGCGCTGCGGTCTGCGCGATCAGCGCCGAGCCCGCACCGATGCCGATCTGCGCGACCAGCACGACGTCCACCGGCAGACCGTCGGACCGCGACGGGATACGGACGGAAGGAAAGGTTGCGACCGCGGTAGCGATGGTCATTGCGCCCTACTCCGCGTCGGGGCCGGCGGCGGCCGGCGTGTTGTCCACAGGTTTGGGCGCGCGGGCGCGCTGCCGGCTTTGGCGCTTCAGCGGCCCGGCCACCGGGCAGAGTTCCGCAGCCCAGGCGAACACCGTATTGGCAAGCCGGTCCGGCACCAGCCGGAAATGCACGAACTGCCCGCGCTTCTCGCGGGCGATCAGGCCGGC
>JANOXT010000319.1:0-3764 GCA_031418555.1 Lysobacterales bacterium
CAGCTGCGCGAGAAAGCCAAAGGCCGGCCGACGTTTGTGCTGCACGACGGCCCGCCGTATGCGAACGGTTCGATCCATCTCGGTCACGCGGTCAACAAAATTCTCAAAGACATCGTCGTCAAATCGAAGACGATGGCCGGCTTCGACGCGCCGTACGTGCCGGGCTGGGATTGCCACGGTCTGCCGATTGAACTGGCGGTCGAGAAAAAACACGGCAAGGTCGGAGTGAAGCTCGACGCTGCGGAATTCCGCGCGAAATGCCGCGAATTCGCCAACGAACAGATCGACATCCAGCGACGCGATTTCAAGCGTCTGGGCGTGCTCGGCGACTGGGACAACCCGTACCGCACGCTCGATTTCAGCTTCGAAGCCAACGAAATGCGAGCGCTGGCGAAAGTGATCGAGAACGGCCATCTGCTGCGCGGCGTGAAGCCGGTGTACTGGTGCTTCGACTGCGGATCGGCGCTGGCGGAAGCGGAGATCGAATACGAAGACAAGCAGTCGCCGGCCGTTGACGTGGCGTATGCCGCGCGTGATCCGCATGCGCTGGCGGCGAAGTTCGGTGTCGAGATTGGCAATGATGTAGAGGTTGCGGTGCCGATCTGGACTACCACACCGTGGACGTTGCCGGCGTCGCTGGCGGTGACGCTGGGTCCGGCGTTGGAATACGCACTGGTTGAAGGCCCCGCACGTGACGGCAAACGTCAGCTGCTGGTGCTCGCCGATGCGCTCGTAGCAAAGGCTATGAATAGATATGACCCTAAAAAAGAAATGGGAATTGAGATCAAGTGTCTCGGCCGCGCGCAGGGCGCTGCGTTGGAAGGCATCGTCCTCGCGCATCCCTTCTATGCCGAACGCGATATTCCGCTGATCCTCGGCGATCACGTCTCCGCCGAAGACGGCACCGGCGCCGTGCACACCGCGCCCGGTCACGGTCAGGAAGACTTCGCGGTCGGCCTGAAATACGGGCTGATCGAGCAGTACACCGCCGCGCAGCTCAATCCGGTCGACGGTCGCGGCGTGTATCTGCCGTCGACGCCGCCGTTGGGCGACATCGTGCTGGCGGGCCTGCACATCTGGAAGGCGAATGAGGTGATTGTCGAAGCGCTGCGCGGTATCGGCGCGCTGCTGGCGCATCACGATATCCGTCACAGTTATCCGCACTGTTGGCGGCATCACAAACCGGTCGCGTTTCGCGCCACGCCGCAGTGGTTCATCTCGATGACCCAAGCGAATTTGCGCGATGACGCGCTGGACGCAATCAAACAGGTCGAATGGTTTCCGGGCTGGGGTCAGGCGCGCATCGCCGGCATGATCGATGGCCGTCCGGACTGGACCATCTCCCGTCAGCGCACCTGGGGCGTGCCGATCGCGCTGTTCGTGCATCGCGAAACCGGCGAACCGCATCCCAATTCGCCGTCGCTGATGCGTCAGGTTGCCGAGCGCGTCGAGCAAGCCGGTGTGGATGCGTGGTATGCGCTGGACGCTGCGGATCTACTGGGCGAACAGGCCGGCGATTACGACAAAGTCACCGATATTCTCGACGTGTGGTTCGACTCCGGCGTCACCCACGAATGCGTGCTCGCGCAGCGTCCGCAGGACGGTCTGCGCAAGCCGGCCGACCTGTATCTGGAGGGCTCCGATCAACATCGCGGCTGGTTCCAAAGCGCGATGCTGACCGGCATCGCCATCGACAAGGCCGCGCCGTATCGGCAGTGCCTGACCCACGGGTTTACGGTCGACGAACACGGCAAGAAGATGTCCAAGTCGCTCGGCAACGGCATTGAGCCGCAGGACATCATGAATAAATTGGGTGCAGACATCCTGCGCCTGTGGATCGCGTCCGCCGATTACACCAACGAAATGTCGCTGTCGCAGGAAATCCTCAAGCGCAACGCCGACGCCTATCGCCGCCTGCGCAACACCGCACGTTTTCTGCTGGGCAATCTGCACGGCTTCGATCCCGTCGCGCATCTGCTCGTGCACGAGGACATGCTGCCGCTGGACCGCTGGATCGTGCATCGCGCCGATGCGCTGCAGCACCAGATCGCGAATGCGTACACCCGCTATAACTTCGCCGAAATCGTGCAGGCGCTGATCAATTTCTGCAGCGTCGATCTGGGCTCGCTGTATCTCGACGTGACCAAGGATCGTCTGTACACGATGCGTGAGGATTCACGCGGCCGGCGCAGTGCGCAGAGCGCGATGTACCGCATCAGCGAAGCGCTTGTGCGCTGGATCGCTCCGATTCTCAGCTTCACCGCCGATGAGATGTGGCAGCATCTGCCGGGTCAGCATGAAGAGAATGTGCTGTTTGCGACGTGGTATGAGGGATTGGCGCCGTTGCCGGTGGATGCGGCATTGAATGGCGAGCGCTTCGATCGTTTACTCGCACTGCGCGAACAGATTGCGAAGACGCTGGAGCCGATCCGCGCCAGCGGCGAAATCGGCGCTGCGCTTGATGCCGAAATCACGATTCACTGCGGCGCCGAAGAGTTCGGATGGCTGTCACCGTTGGCCGAGGAACTGCGGTTCTTCTTCATCAGTGGCGATGTGTCGGTGGTACAGGGTGGCGATGCGGTTTCAGCCATCGTCAGCACCAAGCACAAGTGCATTCGCTGCTGGCACCATCGCGCCGATGTCGGAGTGCATCCCGATCACCCCGAAATCTGCGGTCGCTGCGTGAGCAACGTCGACGGTCCGGGCGAAGAACGCCAGTGGTTCTGATCGGTAGAACGGGCTTCAGCCCGCTGATCAGCACCGTGCAACATCCAGCGGGCTGAAGCCCGCTCTACCGAGCAAACTGTTCGATATGACCCAAGCTCCCAAACCCAACGCACTCGTCTGGCTGCTGCTGTCCGCAGTGGTGATCGGCCTCGACCAGTGGTCCAAACAGTGGGTGCTGACCAGCCTGCCCGAATACCAGCCGGTGACGGTGATCGAGCATTACTGGAACTGGTTCCGCAGCTACAACACCGGCGCTGCGTTCAGTTTTCTGGCGGATGCCGGCGGATGGCAGAAGTATTTCTTCTCCGCCCTTGCGCTAGGCATCAGCGGCGTACTTGCGTTCTGGCTCTCGCGCACAGCTCGCGGGCAGTGGCGCGAGGCGCTGCCGTTCTCGCTGGTGATCGGCGGCGCGCTGGGGAATCTGATCGACCGGCTGATGCACGGCCACGTGATCGACTTCATACAGTGGCACTGGAAAGAGGTTTATTACTACCCGTCGTTCAATATCGCCGATTCTGCCATCGTCGTCGGTGCCATCGTGCTGGTGTTGTTCGGGGTGTTTGGCGGTCGCGGCAAGAACGCTGCGGAAGGGGGATAATCCAGCGATGGACATCCTCCTCGCCAACCCTCGCGGTTTCTGCGCCGGCGTCGACCGTGCGATCGAAATCGTCAAACGTGCGATCGAAACCCTCGGCGCGCCGATCTACGTCCGTCATGAAGTCGTGCATAACCGATTCGTGGTCGACGACCTGCGCCAGCGCGGCGCGGTGTTCGTCGAAGAACTGCACGAGGTGCCCGACAACGCCACGGTCATCTTCAGCGCCCACGGCGTTTCGCAGGCGGTGCGCGCCGAAGCTACGCGTCGCGGCCTGAAAGTGTTCGACGCCACCTGTCCGCTGGTGACCAAGGTGCATCTGGAAGTGGCCCGTCACTGCCGCGCCGGCCGCGATGTGGTGCTGATCGGCCACGCCGGCCACCCCGAGGTCGAAGGCACGATGGGCCAGTGGCTGGCCGAGTCCGGGACAGGGAAGATCTAT
>JANOXT010000320.1:0-24979 GCA_031418555.1 Lysobacterales bacterium
ATGTATTTCAATTGAAAGATTCGCGTGATGAATTGATCGTCTTTCGGCGCGTACTCTCCGGAATAGGTCTTCACCGGCGCACGCCGCGCCTCGGGTGTCATCCGCACCGCCAGTACATCGGGAATGAGGCTGCCGTCGTGCGGCAGGCTGATCAACAGCGGCGCGGTGCCACGATGCAGGGTATGGATGTGCATTGCAGGTCTCTGTCAGGCCGCTCGATGTCAGACCGCTCAATGTCAGGACGCAAACCGCTCCGGCCGAAACGGCGCGGGGTCGAGCGCCGGCGCGCGGCCGGCGATGAGATCGGCGATCAGCTGGCCGGTGCCGGTGCTCATGCCCACGCCCATCATGCCGTGGCCGGTCGCCAGCCATGTGCGACGCTTGCCGGGCGCAAGCCCGATCAAGGGCACATCGTCGCGACACATCGGCCGCCAGCCGTACCAGCGCTCCTGGACCTGCGCGCCGTAGGGCGTGTGCAGATATTCGCGGGCGCCGCGCTCCAGCGCAGCCAGTCGACGTTCGTTGAGGCTGTCGTCGAAGCCCGAAAACTCCATCGTGCTGCCCAGCCGGAAGCCCTGCGGCCAGTTGCTGACGCAGACCGAACGTTCTTTGAGGATCAACGGACGTTTAGGCACCAGCGCCGGCCGATCGTAGGTAATCGAATAACCCTTGCCCGGCTGGATCACCCGCTTCATCCACGGCAATCCAACCGCATCGGACAGCCGCGGCGACCAGGCGCCCAGCGCCAGCACCGCAGCGCCCGCGCGCATCTCGCCCTGTGCGGTGCGCGCGATCACGCCATCGGCGGTTTCTTCAAGCGACTGCAGCGCGCATTGCTCGATGATGGTGCCGCCGCGTTCGCGCACCACGCGCGCCAGTTCGGCCAGAAAGCGATCAGGCCGCAGCGACGCATCGCCGGAAAAACGGATCGCGCCGGCAACGCCGGGCTTGACCGCGGGCTCCTGCGCCTCGTACGCGCCGCCATCGATCAGTTGGACATCGATGCCCAGTTCGCGCAGCAGCGGAATTTCGTGCTGACCATGCTCGAATCCGCGACCGTCGCGGTACACGTAATCCTCGCCGGTTTCGACGAATTCGCACTGCAGACCGAAATCTCGCACCCAGTCGGTGAGCCGCGTTCTGGAATCGTTGAGCAGGGTCGATTTGGCGCGGGCGCTGGCCTCCCAATCGCTTGGATTGCAGCGCAAGGCGAAACCGATCAGCCAGCCCCACAGCAGAGGGTCGATGGTCGGTTTGACGTACAGCGGCGCGTCTGGCGTGAGCATCCACTTCATCGCCTTGAGGATCATGCCCGGCCCCGCCAGCGGCGCTGCGTGGCTTGGCGTGATGGTGCCGCAGTTGCCGTGGGAAGCACCGCGGCCGACCGTGCCCGCATCGATCACGCGTACGCTGCGCCCCGACTGCAGCAGCGCCAGCGCACAGGCCAAACCGGCAACGCCGCCCCCGATCACGATCACATCGTCATGCTGGTTCATGGGTAGCGCGCAGGTTCGTCGATACTAGGTCTGCGCAGTCTAACCGCAGCGTATGCGCCTGTAGGGTCGCAAAGCGCCCCACTCAAACGCAAACGGCCCACCGGAGTGGACCGTCTGATGTTCGCAATACGCTTGAAATCAGTGCTGATGACCACCGTCGCCGTGCACATGGCCGTGCGCAAGCTCTTCGGCGCTGGCTTCGCGCACTTCCACCACTTCGATATCGAAATGCAGCGATTTGCCGGCCATCGGGTGGTTCAAATCGACATCGACTACGCTCATGCCGACCTTTTCGACGGTGACTGCGCGCGGGCCGTATTCGGTCTGCAGCACGACCTGCATGCCGGGCATCAGACGCTGGTCGCCGAAATGCTTCTTCGCGATGCGTTGGGTCAGGCCATCGCGGCGCTCGCCGTAGGCGTCGGCGGCGGCCACATCGACAGCGAAGGTCTCGCCGGCCTCGCGGCCCTGCATGGCGTTTTCCAGGCCGGGAATGATGTTGCCGTGGCCGATCATGATCGCCAGCGGCTCCGCGCCCTGCGAACTTTCGGTGGCGGGCTGGCCCACTTCGCCGACGGTGTAGTGGAAGCGGACAACGCGGTCTTTTTCGATTTTCATGGGACGGACTCGGTCTGGGCGACAGGGGGCGGCTTGATCGCCACCCGGTGATGCGGCCAAGATGGCCGCCGTGAAGGCCGCGCATTATCCGTGCTCCACCGCCCCGGCGCCATTGGTGCCGCAGGCGGCCGTGGCTGCCATGGTCCTGGTCTTGGCGCTGGCCGGCTGCGGCAAACCGGAGACGGTGCGCACCTCGCCACCGCCGTCCCGCAGTGGGCCGGCCACAATGCCGAACGACCCGGGCGCCGCCAACGCGGTATTGATGCGGGCGATCGGTCTGGTCGGTACGCCCTACCGCTGGGGCGGCAACACCCCGGACAGCGGGTTCGACTGCAGCGGGCTGGTCAATTATGTCTTCCACGACATGCTGGATCTGCGCCTGCCGCGAACCTCCCGCGAGCTGGCCGCAATGCAGGGGCCGAAGATCGCCGGCAACCGTCTGGCCCCGGCCGACCTGGTGTTTTTCGGCAGCGGCGGAGAAGTCAGCCACGTCGGTATCTATGTCGGGGAAGGCCGCTTTGTGCACGCCCCGCGCACCGGGGGTACGGTCCGGCTGGATCACCTCGACGGCGTCTACTGGCGCGACCACTACAGCGGAGCCAAACGGGTCCTGGAATGACATGGGAATGTCATTTCGCGACTTCGATCACTTTTTGCGGGTGGGGGCTAACGAAATCTGAACCCCCCGACAGCCACGGTCGGGCACTATCCCTCTTCCTTTCGCAAAGTGCATGACGTTGACGACCCCAGCCCAAGGCTCCGGCCGCCCTACCGCCATCCACCGCCTTGTCCGCGGCCCCGCCCTTTCTCTCATCGCTGGCTTGCTTGTCTTCGCAAATCTTCAGGCGTTCGCACAGCAGCGCGTTGATGTGGCGACTGCTCACGACCCACTCGAGCTGTCGGGTGCGCTGCTCATCCCGGTAGGCGACCTCGCCCGCAATAGCCCGCTCTCGCTGCCCGGCCGCAGCCTGATGTTCGCCAAGGACATCCGCAGCCTCTTCGACGCTGACGCAGTGTCTCTCGATAGCGCCGCCCGCGCGGACGCACCCAGCGAAGGCCGGATCAAAACCATGCTCAAGCGTGCGTTGACCCTGCTCGGTACGCCCTACCGCTGGGGCGGCACCAGCCCTGAGGGTGGCTTCGATTGCAGCGGTCTGGTCGGCTATGTGTTCCGCAACAGCCTCGGTATCGAACTGCCGCGCATTTCTCGCGACATGGCGACCGTCGGCGAACTGATCGTCGACCGCAGCGCGCTGGTCGAAGGCGATCTGGTGTTCTTCAGCCGTCGCGGCAAGCATGTCGATCACGTTGGCATCTATATCGGCAACGGCCAATTCATGCATGCCCCGCGTACCGGCAAAGACGTGGAGGTATCGAACCTCACCACCGGCTACTGGAGCCAGAAATTCTTCCAGGCACGGCGCGTCGCAACGCAATAAGCGAACCTGACCCACCCAGGATTCTGGCAAAGGCCGCGCAAGCGGCCTTTCGCTTTTGCGCTGCAGCTTGCGGGCAAAGACCGGCAGGCACATCCTTTGTTCTCCGGATCGATCCGCTGGGGCGACAACCATGGGCCGCACGATACTTGGCATGCTGGCAGGCGTGGTCACCATGTGGCTGACCGTCACCGCGATCGAATTCTTCGGCAGCGCGATGTATCCGCCGCCCGCGGGGCTGGATCCGAAAAACCCGGAACACCTGCAGATGATCATCGCCGCTGCGCCGGTGGGTTCGCTGGCGATGCTTGTACTGGCCTGGGTCGGCGGCAGCTTGGTCGGCGGCTGGGTCGCTGCCCGCATCGCACGTCATGCACGCGCCGCAGCGGTGGCGGTGGCGCTGTTCGTCATCGCCGGGGTCGCCGGGATGATGATGATCGTGCCCGATCACCCGACGTGGGTCGCAGCGCTTGGACTGCTGTTGCCGATTCCGGTGGCGTTGATCGCGGCGAAGCTGGCCAGGCGTCGCGAGAAGACGTTGCCGAAGTAATCGAGTGCAGAAGCGGCTTCAGCCCCGAGACCTTGCGCTGCCTGCAGCGCCAAGTGCAGTGATGACAATGAAACCGTCATCAACGCTTGACGCTCCTTCGGCTGCTGAACGCCGCCGCTCCCACAAAAGCCGGCGGGCCAGTGCCCGCTCTACGCAGCTTCTTCGATGCCCACATTGGTCGGTGCGCGTTCGTAGATCTCACGATCGAGCAGGCCGGTTTCCTTCGCGACCAGAACGGGCACCAGCATCTGTCCGGTGACATTGGTCATGGTGCGCATCATGTCCAGCACGCGGTCGATGGCGTAGAGATAGCCGATCACTTCCAGCGGCAGACCGGCGGCGCTGAGCACGACGGTCGCCATCACCACCGCGGTGCCGGGCACGCCGGCGGTGCCGAAGCTGCCCAGGACCGAGGCGATCAACACGATGAGATATTGCTCAGGCGTGAGCGGGATACCGGTGTACTGGGCGATGAATACCGCGCACAGCGCCGGATAGATCGCGCCGCAGCCGTCCATTTTGATGGTGGCGCCCAGCGGCACCGCGAACGCGGCATAGTCTTTGTTCACGCCGAGGTTATGGGTGACGCTGCGCAGCGACGACGGCAGCGAAGCGAAGCTGGATGAGCTGACGAACGCCACCTGCATCCCCGGCGCGGCGCCGCGGAAAAATTTCAGCGGATTGAGCCCGTGCGCCATCAGCAGACCGCTGTAAACAACGACGATATGGATCGCGCAGGCGACATACAGCGCCAGCACGAAATTGCCCAGCGGCAGCAGTTTCTGGAACCCATAGGCGCCAACCAGCGCAGCGATCAGGCCGAAGGTGCCGATCGGGGTCATCTCCAGCACGAAGCGGGTGAGCTGGATCGAGATCTCGCTGACTTCGCCGGCCAGCTTGCGGGCCAGCGCGACTTTCTCGCCGAGCTTCACGATCGCGAAACCGATCAACCCGGCGAAGAAGATCACCGGCAGAATCGAGCCTTTGCCTGCTTTCAGTACGGTTTCGCCTGCCGCATTCTTTGCCTCGCCGATCCCGGTCAAGGCCTGAAATGGATTGGCCGGCACCACGTTGAGCAGCACCTGCACGATGCTGGGCACGTCTTTGGGCACATAGTCGGGATCGACTGTCAGCGGGATCTGCACCATGCCCGGCTGCATGACGGTACCGACCGCCAGGCCGACGCCCACCGCGAGTACCGCAGTGATGGCGAACCACAGAAACGTGCGGCCACCCAGCGCGGCCATCGATTTCTGCCCATGCAGCGACGCCACCGCATTGATCACCGCGAAAAAAACCAATGGCACCGCGATCATCTTGATCAAAATGACGTAAAGATCGCCCAGCGGGCCGAACCAAGTTTCGGCCGACGGGCCCATGAGCCAGCCTGCCAAACCACCCAGCACAAAGCCGGCAAGCACGCGCTGCCAGAACGGAATGCGGAACCAGGCAGAGATCAGGCGCATGAGGAGCCTCCGGCGCGAGGTGCGCCTGTCTATCGATGACGCACCATAGCCGAGCGCGGCGGACACGGCGAGGCCGCACGCGGCATGAGCGCATTCCACGATTGCAACCTCGGCCGGGCATAATCGCCACATTCGCCCAACTGTCCCCGCCGATGCCTCTTCGCCACGCCCTGCTCGCCTTCGCCTGCACTCTCCCGGCCACGTCCTGCGCCACCGCGCTTGCTGCGAGCACTTCCGCACCGGTCGGTCCGGTCGATGTCCCGCAGATCCACCGTCCCGACGGCGAAACACCGGCCTGGTGGTTCCGCGCAGGCGCGGCGCAGGCCGCGGCACGCGGTGCGATGTCCGGCAAAGCCAAGAACGTGATTCTGTTCGTCGGCGACGGCATGAGTCTGCCCACGGTCGCGGCGGCGCGGATCCTGGACGGTCAGCGCAAAGGCGGCCCAGGCGAAGAGAACATGCTCAGCTGGGAGTCGTTCCCGTACACCGGCCTCAGCAAGACCTACAACACCGATACCCAGACCCCGGACTCCGCCGGCACCATGACTGCGATGGCCACCGGCGTGAAAACCCGCTCGGCGGTGCTGGGCATCGGTCAGGATGCCGCCCGCGGCGACTGCGCCGGCGCACTGCGCTCGCCGCTGTTGACGCTGTGGGAACTGGCGGCCAACGCTGGGCTCGCCACCGGCGTGATCACCACCACCCGCATCACCCACGCCACGCCAGCCGCCACCCTCACCCACTCCGCCGATCGCAACTGGGAGAACGACGCCGAAATGTCGCCCGAAGCGCTGGCGGCAGGCTGCGCAGATATCGCGCGACAGCTGATCGAAACGCCTTACGGCCACGGCCCGGACGTGCTGATGGGCGGCGGACGCAGTAATTTTTTCCCGCCGACCGAAGTCGATCCGGAGTACGACGACAAGGTCGGACTGCGGCTTGATGGACGCGATCTGCTTGCGGAATGGAAACGCCGCCATCCCGACGGCAGCTACGTCTGGAATGCCGCGCAGTTCGCCGCCGCGCCCAACACCGGCCCGCTGCTGGCGCTGTTCGAGCCCAGCCACATGCAGTTCGAGCACGACCGGCCGAAAGACCGCGCCGGCGAACCTTCGCTGGCGGACATGACCCGCGGCGCGATCGAACGGCTGCGCGGCAATGCGCAGGGCTTCGTGCTGCTGGTCGAAGGCGGCCGCATCGATCATGCCCACCATTCCGGCAATGCCTTTCGCGCGCTCACCGACACCATCGCGATGAGCGAGGCGGTTGCAGCGGCAATGCAGATGACGTCGGCCGACGACACGCTCATCGTGGTCACCGCCGACCACTCGCACACCATGACCTTCGCCGGCTACCCGGTGCGCGGCAACGCGATCCTGGGCAAGGTCAAAGGCAGCAGCGGCGAAGGCAGCAACCCCAGCGGCTACGCCACAGACGCCACCGGGCAGACCTACACCACGTTGAATTACGCCAATGGCCCGGGTTATCCGGGCGCGACCGACCAGGAGCCCGAAGGCCCGAAGAATCTCAATCACGAAATCAGCGGCTTTCAGGCAGCGACGCAGGGCCGGCCGAATCTTGCGGACGTGAATACCGAGGAGCCGGATTATCTGCAGGAAGCGATGATCCCGCTGAGCAACGAAACCCACGGTGGCGACGATGTCGGCATCTTGGCGCGCGGCCCCGGCGCGGAAGCGGTGCGCGGCTCGCTGGAACAGAACGCGATCTATCACATCCTGCTGCAGGCCACGCCGAAGCTGCGCGAGCGGCTGTGCGCGGCGAAACTGTGCAACGCCGATGGCGTACCGGTGGAATTGCCGAAACCTGATGATTTCAAAACAGCAGCGGCGAACACTCCGAAATGATTGGCATGGCAATAAGACGACCGGCCGCGATGTCTGGACTTTTGAAACGCACATCAAAGCGAACGCACCCCCACCGGAAAAACATCAGGGCCGGGCGACGTTGATCCAAATGCAATGCAGCCTGTCGTACGGCTTCTAATCGGGCCTGCTGCTGCATCGAAAGGGCAAGGCCGAAAACGACATCGACACCTGCTTGCCGGGCTGCATCAATCCAAAAAGCTGAGGCGGTGATGACGCTAAGATCACTCTTGAAACGAAGGACATTGCTTGGTTTGATCTTCGGCGGCATCGCAGCGCTTCCGCTGTGTGCACTGCTCGGATTGCTGGCATTGGCCGGCTTTGCCGGCTGCGTCACTGGCGGAGGATGCAATGGACGCGATACGGCTTATTCGATAATGCTGTGCGTTGCAGGCATCTTCGGTGTTTGCGGCATCCTGGCCATCCTCGCTGGTCTGTTGCTGTGGTCGCAGGCGCGCAAGCGCGCTCAGCCGTGATCTATCGCAATCAAAACGGCTTCGCAATGACCAGATAAACGATCGCGATCAGAGCAAATACAGGCAGTTCGTTGATCCAGCGCATCGCCTTCGCCGACGGCAGCGCGCGGCCCCTGTCCACACCCTTCAGCCAGCGACCGCAGACGATGTAATACGCCAGCATCAGCGCGACCAATGTCAGCTTGGCATGCAGCCAGCCGCCGATGAAAATCTCTGGAAAAACTGCTGGCCAGATGCGCGGCGCCAACCACAGTACAAGCCCGAAAATCAGCGCAAAACCCAACATCACGTGGCCGAACCGGTAGAGCCGCCGCCCCATCAGCAGCAAACGCTCCCGCACCGCAGGCACATCGCCCGCTTCAGCGATGTTCACCAGAATGCGCGGCAGATAGAACACCGCAGCCATCCATGCGACCACGAACACCAGATGGAAAGTTTTGGTCCAGAAATAAGCCTGCATGGAATGATCCGTCCCGAGTGGGCGCTGACAAGTCGCGATAGGATGACACGCCCCGCCCTCGAAGAGCCCAGTGCGATGACAATGCCCGTGCTGTTTCTCGGCCACGGTTCGCCGATGAACGCGATCGAAGACAATCAATGGTCGCGGGCCTGGCGTTCGCTGGGCATGCGCCTGCCTCGCCCGCGTTCAATCCTGTGCGTTTCAGCCCATTGGGAAACGCCCGGACCGTGGCTCACCGGCAATGCGTTGCCGCCGACCATCCACGATTTCGGCGGCTTTCCGCAGGCATTGTTCGATGTGCACTATCCGGCGCCCGGCGCCCCCGCGCTGGCGCTGCGCATCGTCGCATTGCTGGGCGAAGACTTCTCCGCACGCATCGACCCGAACCGTGGCCTGGACCACGGTGCATGGAGCGTACTGCGGCCGATGTACCCGGAAGCCGATATTCCGGTCGTGCAGCTCGGTATCGATTCCCGCCGGCCGGGCGCATGGCATGTCGCGTTGGCGCAACGCCTGATGCCGCTGCGCGACGAAGGCGTACTGGTGGTCGCCAGCGGCGATATCGTCCACAACCTGCGGCTGTTCGATTGGCGCGACTCTTCGCCCTTGCCGTGGGCGCTGCGCTTCCGCGACCGCATCAACGCACTGATCCGCGACGGCGATCTGGATGCTTTGGCGGATTGGCCCGCGCTGGGCGAAGACGCGGCGCTGTCGATCCCGACCCCCGAGCATTACCTGCCGCTGCTGTATGCGGTCGCGATGGCGCGCGACGGCGATGCACTGGAATTCTTCAACGACGATGTGATCGGCTCGCTGTCGATGACATCGCTACTGATCGGACACGCATCAACACAGGCATGATGACGCGCATGAACGCACCAGATAAAACCTACGACCGCGACTATTTCGACCGCTGGTACCGCGAACAGGGCATCGGCGGACGCCAGCGCCTGCAGCGCAAAGTCGCGCTCACGGTCGCCACGGCCGAATATCATCTCGAAAGACCGATCCGCAGCGTGCTGGACATCGGCTGCGGCGAAGGCGTGTGGCGCGCACCGTTGCTGAAACTGCGGCCGAAACTGCGCTATCTCGGTTTCGACAGCAGCGACTATGCCGTACAGCGCTACGGCACGCGGCGGAATGTGCATTTCGCGCGCTTCGGCGATTTCGCCATGCTGCGCCCGTGCGCGCCGGTGGATCTGCTGATCTGCAGCGACGTGCTGCACTATCTGCCGACGCGCGAACTCGAGCGCGGTTTGCCCGGATTGGCCGAGCTCTGCGCTGGCGTTGCGTTTCTGGAAGCATTCACCGCCGGCGACGCGGCCGAAGGCGACAACGTCGGTTTCCAGCGCCGTCCTGCGAAGTTCTACCGCCAGCGGCTGGCTGCGCTTGGTTTCGGCGCACTCGGTTCGCACTGCTGGCTGTCGCCAGCGCTGGTCGACGATGCTGCGGCGTTGGAGATCGGTGGGTAATCGCCCGGCAGGCTAGCCTATCAGCGCAGCTCGATCTTCATCGCCGCCGCAGCGTCGCGCGCAATCTCACGCGCCGTCTCGATATCTTCACCCAGCGCCAGCGTTACTGCAACGCGACGATGGCCTTCGACCATGGGCTTTCCGAACAGACGCACTGCGGTGTCCCGCGCGCGCAGCGCATCGGCGACGTGTTCGAAGACCGGCACGCCATGGCCGTGCGCGAGCACCGCGCACGACGCTGAAGGACCGTTCTGCCGGATGTGCGGAATCGGCAGACCGAGAATCGCGCGCGCATGCAGCGCGAACTCGCTGAGATCCTGCGACACCAGCGTGACCAGACCGGTGTCGTGCGGGCGCGGCGAGACTTCCGAGAACCACACTTCATCGCCCTTCACGAACAGCTCGACGCCGAACAGACCCCAGCCGCCAAGATCATCGGTGATGGTATTGGCGATGGTCTGCGCGCGTGCCAGCGCGCGCGGCGACATCGGCTGCGGTTGCCAGCTTTCACGGTAGTCGCCGTCGCGCTGCAGATGGCCGATGGGCGCGCAGAAATCAGTGCCGCCAGCATGGCGCACGGTGAGCAGGGTGATTTCGTAATCGAAGTCAATGAAGCCTTCGACGATCGCCCGTCCGGCGCCGGCGCGACCGCCGGTCTGGGCGTGATCCCATGCCTTGTCGATCTCTTCGACGGTGCGCACCAGACTCTGGCCCTTGCCCGAGGACGACATGACCGGCTTCACCACGCACGGCAGTCCGATCTGCGCAACGGCGGCACGGTAGTCTTCCAGCGTGTCGACGAACCGATAGGGCGATGTCGGCAGGCCAAGGGTTTCGGCCGCCAGCCGGCGGATGCCCTCGCGATCCATGGTCAGCCGCGCCGCGCGTGCGGTCGGCACGATGCGGGTGTGGGTGCCGCGTTCGGCGAACTCGCGCTCCAGCTGCACCAACGTTTCGGTATGGATCGCTTCGATCTCCGGAACGATCAGCGTCGGGCGCTCCAACGCGATCAGATCGCGCAGCGCCTGGCCATCCAACATGTTCAGCACGTGACTGCGGTGCGCGACCTGCATCGCCGGCGCATCGGCGTAACGGTCGGCTGCAATCACTTCGCAGCCGAAGCGCTGCAGCTCGATCGCGACTTCCTTGCCCAGTTCTCCGGAGCCCAGCAGCAGGACACGGATAGCGGAGGGCGACAGCGGCGTGCCGAATTCGAGAGCGGGCGTGGCGGTCATGGCGATCCAGGCATCGGGAAGGAGGTCATGTTAAATCAGTCACTTGCGGAATACTCCCAGATGGCAAGGGACCGTTGGTCAGGATTCTCTTGCAGTGAATGATATCTTTTTGATATCAAATACACATACACCGCCACCACGAGAATGCCCCATGAAAGAAAACTCCTATCGTTCGCTGCCCGGCATCCCGGTTCTGCTGCTTGTGATGGCAGCGATGCTGGTCGGCGCCTGGCTTTTCCTTTCCAGCATCGGACAGGGCGGCGGCCTTGGCCTGATCGCCGGCATGATCATCGGCGCAGCGGCCTTTTTCGTGCTCGTCGGCCTGTACAAGGTCGAACCCAACCAGGCGGCGGTGCTCAATCTGTTCGGCAAATACGTTGGCACCGTGAAAGACGGCGGACTGCGCTGGAACAATCCCTTCTACGGCAAGAGAAAGGTCTCGCTGCGGGTTCGCAATTTCGAAAGCAGCAAGCTCAAGGTCAACGAACTGGACGGCAGCCCGATCGAAATCGCCGCGGTGATCGTCTGGCAGGTCGTGGACAGCGCCGAAGCGGTCTACCCCGTCGACGACTACGAAAGCTTTGTGCACATCCAGTCCGAGTCGGCGATCCGCACGATGGCCACCAGCTATCCATACGACCAGCACGAGGAAGGCCAGTTCGCGCTGCGCAGCCACGCTGCCGAGGTGTCGAAGCACCTGATGGAAGAACTGCAGGCGCGTCTCGCCGACGCCGGCGTGCAGGTGCTGGATTCGCGCATCAGCCATCTCGCCTATGCGCCGGAAATCGCCCAGGCGATGCTGCAGCGACAACAGGCCAACGCGATCATCTCCGCGCGCACGCGCATCGTCGCCGGCGCCGTCGGCATGGTCGAAATGGCGCTGGCCGAACTGGAGAAGAATGGCGTCGTGCATCTGGACGAAGAGCGCAAGGCGCAGATGGTCAGCAACCTGCTGGTCGTGCTGTGCAGCGAACGCTCGACCCAACCGATCGTCAATACCGGATCGATCTACTGAAACCCTACTTCTATGGAGACAGCGTCATGAACACAAGCGCACAACAGCTTCAGGCATGGAACAACCCGGCCAACTGGTCGCATCGCGGCATGCTGGGTCTCTATTTCAGCAAGCAGGACACTCGCGTCTGGGTGCCCAAAGCGAATGCCGTTTTCGGCTGGACGCTGAATCTCGCCAGGCCTGCGGGCGCAGCGCTGTTCTTTGGCGCGCTGCTGCTGCCGACGGCCGTGCTGGTCGCTGTGGTCGCTGCAGTCGGCCTGTCTTGATCGCTTTCGATCCGCAGCACACCACGACACTGCACTCATGAGCGAGAAAAAAGCCTATCCGCTGCGTATCAATGCCGACGTCCTGGCGGCGGCGCAGCGCTGGGCCGACGACGAACTGCGCAGCCTCAATGCCCAGATCGAATATCTGCTGCGCGACGCGCTGCGCAAAGCCGGGCGGCTGCCGCACAAAAACGATCTGAACGAACCACAGGAAAAAGAATCGTGAGCAGCCGGACGACCGATTGCTTGCCCGTGGAGAAGCCAGTTTCGCCACTCATCCAGGATCGCCGAGCGCGCGACCGAACCGGAGTTACCCGCATGTTGCATCCCATCGAATCGATCGAAAGCCGCGGCAGCCGACGCTTTGGCAAAAGTGCTGGCGTCAAACAGCTGCTGTTGGCCTCTGCAATCATCATGGCCATCGGACTGGGGACTTTGACCTCGCGAACCGTCGCCGCGCAGACGCCCGCATCGGAGCAAGCGCCCGCGTTCGATGCTCCGAAAGAAGCGAACGCCGTGCTGGACGCGATGGATGCCGGCGATTTCGCCGGTGTGCATGCCCGTTTCAACACGACGATGGCGGCAAAGGTCAGCGCAGAACAGCTGGCTCAGCTGTGGAAGACGCTGCCGACGCAGGTCGGGCCATTGAAAACACGTGGCGTAGCGCGGGTGACAGAACGCGACGGCTACACAGTGGTGAACATTCCATTGCGCTACGAAAAAGCGGAGCTGGAGACGATATTCGCATTCGATGGCGATCATCGCATCGGCGGTTTTCTGATCCGTCCCGCAGCGCCGGTCGCCGCCGCTTCGCCTGCGCCGCCCGTGCCCGCCGATGCGAACTATCGAGAGCTTGAAGTGAGCGTGGGCGACCAAGCCACCGGTCTGCCGGCGACGCTGTCGATGCCCAATGGCAAAGGCCCCTTCCCCGCTGTTGTTCTGGTACACGGTTCCGGCCCGCACGATCGCGATGAAACGGTCGGCCCCAACCGTCCGTTCCTCGACATCGCACGCGGGCTCGCCGCGCGCGGCATTGCCGTGCTGCGCTACGAGAAGCGCACCAAAGCGCACCCGGAAGCCTTCGCCGATGGCGTCACCGTCGATCTGGAAACCACCGACGACGCGGTCGCGGCCGTGGCCTTGCTGCGCGCGCAAACCGGCATCGATCCCAAGCGCGTGTTCGTGCTGGGCCACAGTCAGGGCGGCATGATGGCGCCGCGCATCGGCGCACGCGACGCGAAGATCGCCGGACTGATCCTGCTGGCGGCACCCTCAAGGCCGCTGCTGGATATTCTGATCGAACAGAACCGGCGCATGGCCATCCTCAACGACGGCAAGACCAGCGATGCCGAAAATACCGCGACTCAACAGCTTGTCGAGAGCGTCGCGGCGGTCCGCAGCGGCCGCGAAATTACAGCGGCACAGGCACCGATGGGCCTTGCGCCGGGCTACTGGCGCAGCATCGATACGGTCGATGCGGTTGCTGAAGCGCGCGCCATCGCCCAACCGATGTTGATCCTGCAGGGTGCGCGCGATATCCAGGTCGTCGATGCCGATTGGCAAGGTTGGCGCGATGCGTTCCACGACAGTCCGCGCGCCACGTTCAAATTGTATGAAGCCTTGAATCACCTCGCGATTGCAGGCGAAGGCGAAGGCAGTCTGGAGGAGTATCAGACGCCCGGCCACGTCGCACCGGAACTCATCGCCGATGTGGCCGCGTGGATCGCCGCACAGCCTCCCAAAAAGAAGAAGAAGTAACCATGCGTCGCGAGTTCGCCGTCACCGCTCCGGACCTGCGTTTCGTCCTGTTGGCGCCGGGTATCAGCCTGCTTGTCGGCATGATCGGTATCGGCTTTGCCGCGCGCGAAGAGCGGTGGGTCTGGCTCGCTGCCATCGTCATCGTGCTGGCCGCCGCGCTGATCGTAGTGTCGGTGCGCAGAAGGCGCGTTGCGCTTGAGGGCGACGCGCTCACCATCGCCGCAGGGATCAATACGCTTCGTGTGCCTGTCGCCGCTCTTGATGTCGCCAGCGCGCGCATCGTGGACCTGACCCGCGTCGCCACGCCTCGGCTGGGTCGTACCGGTATCGGCGCCTCGATGCCCGGCTATCGCACCGGGTATGTCCGGCTGCGCGACGGTTCCCACGCGTTCGTGCTGTTGACTGACAAGACCAGGGTCTTGGCGCTTCCAGAGCGCAGCGGCCGGATGCTGTTGTTGAGCCTGGAGCGCCCACAGGCCTTGCTCGATGCGCTGCAAGCGATGGCGCAGTCCGGGACGCGACGCTAATCTGTGTCGATGCGTCCCCTGCCCCGCATTCTGCTCAACACCGCACAGGTCGAAGCCTGGCCGGCCTGGCTGCTTGCGGCGCGCAGCAATCGCGATGCGCGGATCCTCTCCGCTGCGCGATGGGTGCTGAGACGGAAACGCGACGGCCGCTATCTCGCCGCCGAATGGGCGCAGGGCTGGATGGCGCTCGATCCGCACTGGAGCCGTGAACCCGGCGTGGAGGCCGCGCTGGACGCGGTGGAGGCCTCATTGCCGCACGCCGGCCTGCGCAGCCCCCGCGCGCTTGCGCTGTACGCGCTGCGCGAGCGGCTGGACATGCTGGGCGTGGATGCCGACGACTACAGCGAACGCAGCGGGCTGTCGCTGGTGCCCGAACCGGAGTGGCTGGCGCACGCGGGCTTCGACCGCTATCGCCGCCCGCTGTGGCTGCATCCAGAGGCGGCGCGGGCTTGGGCGCGGCTGCGCGCCGCCGCGCTTCGCGACGGCCTGGTGCTCGACGCGGTCTCCGGCTATCGCAGCCACGATTACCAGCTGGGCATCTTCGAGCGCAAGCTTGCGCGCGGATTGACGGTGGACGGCATTCTCACCGTCAACGCCGCACCCGGCTTCAGCGAACACCACAGCGGCTGCGTGCTGGACATCAGCGCGCCGGGAGAACCGCCGGCGGAGGAATCGTTCGAACGCACCGACGCATTCGTCTGGCTGCGCGATCACGCCGGCGACCACGGTTTCGTGATGAGCTACCCGCGCGACAACCCGCACGGCATCATCTATGAGCCGTGGCATTGGTGTTATTCCAAGTCGCATGCGGCAGGCGTCCGCGCATGATTCACGGGCCGGCGATCGCGATGACGCTCGCGCACTGCGCACCCACCGGCTGGACCACGCAGGGTGGCCACTTGGAATGACACCGACGATCGGCTCGGCCTGGTCGTCGGGCCGCAACAATTTCAACCTGATGCGCCTGATCGCTGCGTGGATGGTGATCTATGGCCACAGCCGGACGATTACCGGCGCGCCCGGCGTCGATGTGGTCACCCTGCTCACCGGGTTCCGTTATGCGGGTGCGGTCGCCGTGGATGTGTTCTTCGTCATCAGCGGCTATCTGATCGCTGCCAGCCTCGAACGCCATACGACGCGCGATTATCTGATCGCACGCGCGCTGCGCATCGTGCCTGCGTTACTGGTCTGCGTGCTGTTGACCGCGATGGTCATGGGGCCTGTGCTCACCACGGCCGCCGATTACTGGTCGCGGCCCGATGTCTGGCGCTATATCGCGGTCAACGCATCGCTGTGGAAAAGCGTGTTTTTCCTGCCCGGCGTGTTCGAGACGCTGCCGGATGCCGCCGTCAACGGCGCGCTGTGGACGCTGCCGATCGAAGCGAAACTCTATCTCGCACTGCTGGCGGCTTGGCGGCTGGGCGTGCTGACGCCGAAGCGCTACGCGCCGCTGTGGGCGCTGGCGCTGGCCGGGGCCGCCTGCATCGTCTGGTGGCGACATCCGCTGCCGGACTATCTGGCGGACCTGATGAACTGCACCGCGTTCTTCATCACCGGCGCACTGTTCTGGGTTTATCGGCATTCGATCCGATTGTCGGTCTGGCCGCTGCTCGCGCTGCTGGCGGCGACTGCCGCACTGCGCACCACCGCCTGGTGCTACATCGCCTATTTTCCGCTGCTCGCCTACGCCACGCTGTATATCGCGCTGGTGCCACGCCTGCCGGTGATCGAGCGCAACGACCTGTCCTACGGCGTTTATCTCTACGGTTGGCCGATGCAGCAACTCGCTTTCATCGTCGGCGCCACCACCGTATTCGCCAATACCGCCGTCGCCAGCGTTCTGGCCCTGGCATGCGCGACGCTGTCGTGGGTCCTGGTCGAACGCCCCGCACTGCGCTGGAAACGGCGTCTGCTTGCGGCATCCGCGCCGGCATGACCATCGATCGCCAGCGCCGTCGTCTGACTGGCGGGCTGCTGGCCGCGCCGGTGATCGCAACGGCCGCATCGTGCGGTCGCGACGAGGATGCGCGCGTGGTCCACGACGTGAGCCAGCTCGACCGCATCGAAGTGGCCGGCATCCTGCGACCGACATCGTCCGCGGCCGTCTCCGCCGCGCTGGCGCGCAGCTCGCTTCCGGTCTCGATCGGCGGCGGTCGCTACAGCATGGGCGGGCAGATCGCATCGACAGGTTCGCTGCATCTGGACATGCGCGGCATGAACCGGCTGCTGCATCTGGATACGGTCCATCGCCGCGTGCGCGTGCAGGCCGGCATGCGCTGGCGCGATCTGCAGACACTGATCGACCCGCACGATCTTTCCGTGTCGATCATGCAGAGCTTCAGCAACTTCAGCATCGGCGGCTCGGTTTCGGTGAACTGCCACGGCCGCTACGTCGGCAAGGGCCCGCTGGCGAACAGCATCGTCGCGCTGCGGATGGTCGCCGCCGACGGTGAGGTACTCGATTTAAGCCGCGATACGCAGCCGGAGCTTTTCCATGCCGTTATCGGCGGCTACGGCGGCATGGGCGTGGTGACCGAGGTCGAGCTGCAGCTGGATCGCAACGGCCGTATCGCGCGCGAAGCGGAATTCGTCGACCTTCTCGACTATCCCGCGTGGTTCCGCGCAGAGATACTCGGCCGTGGCGACACGGTCATGCACAACGCAGACTTGGCGCCGCCGCGCTACGACCGCCCGCTCGCGATCACTTGGCGGCACAGCGAACAACCGCTGACCGTCGCCGAACGGTTGACCCCGGAAGGCCGCGACTATGGCCGCGACCAGAGCCTGATCTGGGCAGCATCCGAACTGCCGTTCGGGGACGACGTGCGCAACCGCACACGCACACTGCCGCAGATGCGCCAGCATCCGGTGGTCTGGCGCAACCGGGAAGCAAGCCTGGATACCGATTCGCTGGAACCGCGCACCCGGATGTTCTCGACGTATCTGCTGCAGGAGTATTTCATCCCGACCGGACAGTTCGCCGCTTTCGCCGCAGCGTTAGGCAATATTCTGATCGCGCATGAGGTCAATGCCCTGAACGTGTCGATCCGGCATTCGCCGGCCGATGAAGCCACGCTGCTGCGCTGGGCGCCGCGCGAGGTGTTCTCGTTCGTGCTGTATTACAAACAGAGGTCGTGGCACCGGGCCGACGAGGCATCGGCGCAGTGGACGCGGAAACTGATCGACGCGGCGCTCGCCAACGGCGGCCGTTATTACCTGCCGTATCGACTGCACGCCACCAAAGAGCAGTTTGCGCGCGCGTATCCGGAAGCGGAGGCGTTCGCGGCGCTCAAACGCAAGATCGATCCGCATTTCAAGTTTCGCAACCGGCTGTGGGAGCGCTATCTGCCGCGCTGAGCGGCGATGCGACTTCAATCCTGCGAGCGTTTGGTCGCTGCCTTGGCCGGGGCGTTGACCGGAGCGTTGACCGGAATCTTCTGCTGCATGCTGAAATCGGCGATCCGCCAGAGGTAAAAACTGGCATAGGTGCGATACGGAGCCCAGCGTTCGCCGCGCTCGGCCAGCGCCTTGGGCGTCAGCATCTCGTCGAGCTTGTCCACGATTTGTGCGCCCTTGCGGATACCCAGATCGTCGATCGGCAGCACATCGGCGCGGCCGAGGCGGAACATCAGCATCATTTCCACCGTCCAGCGACCGATCCCGCGCACCGGCAACAGCGCGGCGACGATGGCGTCGTTGTCCATCGTCGCCATCTGCCGCAGCGTCGGGATTTCGCCGCAGCCTTCGCGCGCCGCAAGGTCGCGCAGCGCCAGCAGTTTGTTGCCCGACACGCCGCAGGCGCGGATCGCGGCATCGTCGCAACGCGCGAGCTTGTCGCAGTGGAAGCGGTCGCTGCCGATCGCGGTTTCCACCCGTCCGACAATCGTCGCCGCGGCCTTGCCGCTGAGCTGCTGATAAAGAATCGCCCGCGCAAGCGCATCGACCGGATCGAATGGTTTACGCCAGCGCGCATCGGCGTCGATGGCGCCGATGCGTTTCATCCATGCGCCGAGCTTGCGATCGCGCTTGGCAAGGTGATCGTAGGCGGTCTGGGTATCGAACCCGCGGGGATGTCTGGGCATGACGATTTCCGGTCAATTTCCGGTCAATTTCCGATCAACGTCGACACGCATCGGCGGCATACAGCAGCCAGCCGAGGATCAGCAGCGAACCGCCAATCGGCGCGAGCCGGGTCGGCGTTGCGAACAAGTGTGCGGCCACCAGCGATCCGGAAAACAACAGCACGCCGACCAGCAGCATCGATAACGCTGCCGTGCCAAGACGATGCGGCGTCTGCCGCGGCAGTGCCGCCAGAGCGACACCATGCACCAGCGCAAACAGTGCGGCCGACTGGAGACTGGCGCGGCCCGCAGCCTCGACGGCGTGCGCGGCATAGGCCGACAGCGCCACGCCCGCGCCCGCAAGGACCGCACCGGCGGCGGTGAGTGCGCGATGCGCCGACCGGGGCTTCATCGACCGCTGATCCGACAAGCGCTGATTCGACAAGCGCCGGCCCAGCAAACTCCGCCAAAAACTCCGCCACAAACGCGAAGCGCCGCAGGATGCGGCGCTTCGACGGGAGTAACAGGAGCCGCGGTCATCGCAGCGGTTACTTGATCATCCACTGCTTGATCAACGTCTACTTGACCATCCAGTAAGTGGTGAACTGGCCGTCTTCCTTGAACACGCCTTCGATGCCGCTGTCGTAAACCTCATACGGACGATCCGTCACCTCGAAGCCGCGCGGCGCCGACCAGGCGCGCAGCGCATTGCGGACGTTCTCGAGTTCGCGGATGTAACCAATGAACTTGCCGGTCACCGCACGACGGGCGGGAAGGAGCTGGTACTTGACCGGACCCTGCAGGCTGAGGCCCGTCAGTTCGCCGGAAGCGGCAGTGCCTTCGGCCTCTGAGGCCTTGCGGACCGGCTGGGCGACATCGAACGTGTAGGTTTCGCGGCCCTGCTCGCTGGTGATGATGCGCATCGGACCGGCAGCGACCAGACCGCTTGCGGCCATGGTGCGGTTGATCCATTCCATATTGGCGCGCATCGACTTCTCGATTTCCGGATCGTCGAATTTGATCGTACCGGCGGGCACGAACAGCAGATGCTCGGAAGGAATCTGCGCGACCGACAGGCCGGTCAGCTTCTCGCCATAAACGGCATGGTCGATGTTCGGAATGGACGCAAGCATATTGGTCAGCTTGGCCAGGCTGAACTTGATGTCGTCGCCGACGTGGCTGCGCACATACAAACCGGCATAGCGGCCAAGCAGGTTGAAACCGTATTCGACCTTGTAACTCTGGCTGATTTCGACGTTGCGATTGTTGTTGCCGGTCGGCTTGAGTTTGAACTCGGTGTGCTTGTTGCTGCCCATGCGGTCGTTTTCGATGTCGATCGCGATCTTCTCGTTCGGCACGCTCTCGACGATCTTCCAGATGCCGCTGCCCACTTCGCTCTTTTTGGAGTCGTAGTTGAACTGGGCGCCGACGCCGGCAGCCGGGCCGGAAATCCGGGTTTCCATCTTGGGATCGCGCAGCGGAGTCGCGTTCCAGTCCTTGAAACGGCTGAAGTTGTTCAGCGTATCGAAGACGATGGTCTGCTTGCGATTCGTTTCGACGCGTTCGACCAGATAGCGGCTGGACGGCAGCACGAGGCCGACGACAAGGAACAGCGCGACAACGATCGCAAGGGAAATCAGGATCTCGATCAGACGGGTCATGCAGGGGCTCTCCGGGACCAATACCCGCTCATGGCGGGCAAGACCCGAATCCTATCAGGGAACCCCGGTGGGGAGCGAGCACCCGACCGGGTCGAAAGCAGCCGGACGATCACCGCTTGTCCGCGGACCGGTCGGACAGATGCATCCCATCAGATCAGTTGCAGCTCGAAGGCCTTGAGAACCGCGCGCGTACGGTCGCGTACACCGAGCTTGGACAGAATATTCGACACGTGATTCTTGATGGTGCCCTCGGCCACCCCAAGGGAATTGGCGATTTCCTTGTTGGAGAAGCCGGAAGCCATCAGCCGCAGGATTTCGGTTTCGCGATCGGTCAACGGATCCGGCCGGTCGAGGCTCACGAAATCGTTGCGCATGTGCTCAAGCCCCGAAAGCAGGCGCTGGGTGACCGCCGGCTGGACCAGGGAGCCACCGCCTGCCACCGCTTGGATCGCGCCAACCAGTTGATCCAGCGAGACATCCTTGAGGAGATAGCCTTTGGCACCGGCTTTCAGGCCCGCCAGCACCAGTTGATCGTCGTCGAATGTGGTCAGGATGATGGTGGGTGGCAGCTGGTTGGCCTTGCTGAGCGCCTGCAGCGCTTCAAGACCGGACATCGCGGGCATACGCATGTCCATCAGGACCACATCGGGATTGATCTGCGGGATCAACTCGACCGCCTGACGACCGTCGGAGGCCTCCGCCACCACTTCTATCCCTTCGGCCAGACCCAGAAGAGAGCGGATACCTTGGCGTACCAAGGTCTGATCGTCGACCAGACAAACACGAATCATGACGCCTCCTGTGTCTTTGTGACGGAAACGCGCCGGCCTGTCCGGGCCGGTCGCGGCGGCGGGACAGCGAACCGCCTCGCCTTGTGCAATACGTATGAAGCGCTGGCGGGGAGGCAGTGAACATCCTTGCGGCATCGGACGGAATCGTTCAAGCCGCCACCCCGGCTGGCGGCGGATCCATCCGGACCTGTGACAGGCGCAGCGGCAAGCCCATGCGGTCCGGCGCCTGGATGATCGGCAGCGACAGCGTCAGAAAGAACCCGCTGCCGGCCCGGGTTTCGATCTTGACCTCGCCGCCATAGGCCGCCAAGCGTTCGCGCATGCCGCGCAGGCCATTGCCCGACACCAGCATATCGGCGCCGCGACCGTTGTCGCGCGCCTGCAGTCGAATGCCGTCATCGCACCATTGGTAATGCAGATCCAGCGTTGTGGCATGGGCATGCCGGACGACATTGGTGACGATTTCCTGGGTGCAGCGCAGCAATACGTGCGCGCGCTCGGGGTCGTCGATCAGGAACGGCATCGGCAGCCGCATCTCGATATGCAGACCCGGGACATTGTCGGCCAGCGGCAGCAGGGTCGCAGCCATATCGATGGCGTCGCTGTCGCGGATCTGGCTGACCGCCTCACGGACATCGCTGAGCAGCAGTTTGGCCAGCGTATGCGCCTGGGAAACATGCTCCTGGGCCTTGCCCTCCGCCAGATGGATCGCGACTTCCAGGTTCAGGCTGAGCGCGGTCAGATGGTGCCCGAGCAGATCGTGGAGTTCGCGCGAAATCCGCGTGCGCTCGTTCACCCGCACGCTTTCGGCAAGCAGCGCGCGGGTGGCCCGCAGCTCTGAATTGAGCCTGCGCTGCTCTTCGCGGGCTTGGGCCTGCTGGCAGGCGACAAGGCTGGTCACGTAGACGAAACCGGCAAATCCCGCATACAGCATCGACAGCATGAAGGCTTCCAGCGGCGGGAAGCCCAACGCACCCACGAAGACCGGCACAATCGCCAGCTGGCTAACGGTCAGCCATAGCACCCCGATCGATAACGGCAGCAACCATGGCAGCAGATAGGCGGACACCGTCAACAGGATGCTGCCAAGGCCGCTGTCGTTGAAATAACTCACAGCCACGGCGCTGGCCGTCAAGACCATCAGCATGCCGTAGTCGAGCGGCGTGATCCGCCGAGTACCGAGCGAGCGTGTCAGCCAGCCATAACACACGCCGAAAACGCCCCAAGCGATCCACCCTTGCCAAGACACCGCTCTGGCGGCGTTTGCGCCGCCTTCCACCGCTTCCAGAGATAGCAACAGCAGCGGCAGGCCCACCATCCCCCAGGTGAAGAGGCCGGAATACCGCAGCAACCGCGTGTGATTCATATGCGAGAACATCGCTGCAGTGTAGGCCAGCGCCCGCCCCGTGCACCCCACCGGAAGTCATGTATGGCGCAAACTTTGCGCAGATCGCGAAAAAACGCCAATCTCGCCGGGTTCAGGCGCACGTGCGATAATTCCGCGCCCCCGTGCCGGCCCCCGTCCAGCACACCACTGCCGGAGCCATTGGAATGTCGATTGTCATCCGCGACGTGCGCGAGCACGAGCTGGATTCCGTTCTTGCCCTGAACAATGCCGCCGGTCCCACGATTCTGCCTTTCGACCAGACCCGTCTGCGTCACTTCTTCGACTCCGCCGAATACTTCCGGGTGGCGGAGCGCGACGGCACCCTCGTCGGCTTCATGATCGGCATGGGCAATGATGCCGATCACGACAGCAGCAACTTCCGCTGGTTCGATCAGCGCTATCCCCATTTTTTCTACATCGACCGCATCGTGGTCGCCAGTCGCCGCCGCGGCGGCGGCGTGGGCCGCGCATTCTATGCCGATGCCCAGAGTTACGCCGAGCTGCGCTACCCGCAGCTGGCCTGCGAGGTGTTTCTGGATGCCGGCAGCGATCCGTCGCGGCCCGACCCCGCGCTGCTGTTCCACGGCAGCTTCGGTTTCCGCGAAGTCGGTCAACAGCTGATGGCAGAAACCGGCCTGCGCGCTTCGATGCTGATGAAAGATCTTTGCAGCTATGCCTGGGTGCGCGACACCTACGGCGCGCAGCTGCCGAACGAAGCCTGGCTGGCAGCGCCGCGGATCGAACCGCAGCCGCCGCGCGCAACCGGCACCGGCGCATGAGCGCAGCGCCCATCGCGAATTACGAATTGGCCGGCGACCTCAAGATCGGCCAGGTCGGCATCGCCAATCTGCGCGTGCGCACGCTGGATGTGGAGCGCCTCGGCGCGGAGATGCGCGACCGGGTCGCACGTGCGCCCAAATTGTTCGAACGCGCGGCAGTGGTCATCGACTTCGGCGCGTTGCCGGGTACGCCGGACGTCGCCAATGCGCGTGCGCTGCTTGTCGCGCTGCGCGATGCCGGGGTGATCCCGGTCGCATTGGCCTGGGGCAGCGGCGACAACGAGCGTCTGGCGATGGACCTGGGCCTGCCGCTGCTGGCGAAATTCCGCGCGCAGTACGAGCCTGCGGGCGGTTCTGCGGGAGCGGCGGGAGCCGCGATCGCACGCCCCGATTCGCCTGTCGCGGCGTACCCCGCTCCCACAAAAGCAGTCGCTCCCACAGCAGCAGTCAGCCCCACAAAATCAAGCGCATCGCCTGCTGCCGCCAACATCGGCATGGTCCACACCGCACCGATTCGTTCGGGCCAGCAGATCTACGCCGAACAGCGCGATCTGACCGTCGTCGGCACCGTCGGCGCGGGCGCTGAAGTCATCGCCGACGGCTCGATCCACGTCTATGGCGCGCTGCGCGGACGCGCGCTTGCCGGCGCGCGCGACAACGACAAGGCCCGTATCTTCTGCCGCGAGTTCCATGCCGAACTCGTCGCGATCGCCGGACATTACAAGGTCATGGAGGATCTTCCTGCCGAACTGCGCGGCAAAGCCGTGCAGATCTGGCTGGACAACGAACAGATCCATATCGCCGCGCTCGCCTGAGCGCGCGAACTCATTCTTGGGAGAAGTACATTGGCTCAAATCATCGTAGTCACATCGGGCAAGGGCGGCGTCGGCAAGACCACCTCCAGCGCCAGTCTCGCCTGCGGCTTCGCACGTCGCGGCAAGAAAGTCGCGGTCATCGACTTCGACGTCGGCCTGCGCAACCTCGATCTGATCATGGGCTGCGAACGCCGCGTGGTGTACGACTTCGTCAACGTCATCCACGGCGAAGCCTCGCTGCGGCAGGCGCTCATCAAGGACAAGCGTTTCGAAACGCTTTACCTGCTCGCCGCGTCGCAGACCCGCGACAAGGATGCGCTGACCAAAGAAGGCGTCGAAAAAGTGCTGAAGGATCTGGCCGACGACGGCTTCGATATTATTCTCTGCGATTCGCCTGCGGGCATCGAAAAAGGCGCGTTTCTGGCGATGTATTTCGCCGATCAGGCGGTGGTGGTGGTGAATCCCGAAGTGTCCAGCGTGCGCGATTCCGACCGCATCCTCGGCCTGCTCGCCTCCAAGACCAAGCGCGCCGAGAACGGCGAGCGCGTGAAAGAACATCTGCTGCTGACCCGCTACAGCCCGGCGCGCGTGGAAACCGGCGAAATGCTCAGCATCAAGGACGTCGAAGACGTGCTGGGGCTGAAAACCGTGGGCGTAATTCCCGAATCGCCGGATGTGCTCAACGCCTCCAACAAGGGCGAACCGGTGATCCTGGATATGGAATCCAACGCCGGCCAGGCCTACGACGACGCCGTCGCCAGGCTGCTGGGCGAGGATCGCCCGATGCGCTTCACCCAGTACGAGAAGAAAGGTTTCTTCAGCAAGCT